>JAJTFU010000102.1 GCA_021299075.1 Novosphingobium sp.
TCCGCCGGGTCCGGCATCTTCGGCCAGCAATCGCCGCAGCCGCTTGACGGCCTCTTCGGGCCGGTTCTCCCGCAGGCGGGCTTCGATCGAGCGGCGGAATTCCTCTTCGCTCAAACCGTCGGCAAAACTGGTGCTCACGCGTACTACCCCCTGGGCGGATAGCCGGCAGAATTGCGCGGAATGGTTTATTTGACGTTACGAAGCGTTATTTTCCGCTGCCGCAGGGACTCCACCGGCAGTTACGCCGCTTCCTTCTCGACCCATTCGGGATAGAAGCTCGGTTCGCGGCTCGACCAGCCGGGCGCAGTGGCGGCGGCTTCGCTGATCGACTGCAGCAGGTGCTTGCGGCGCTCGGGCTTGATCTGCGGCAGGGCAGCCGCAGCGCAGAAGGCCGAGGGCAGGAAGGGACGAACCTCCGCGCCGAGTAGACGCTCATAAAGGAAACGATAGGCCGAAAAGCAGGTCAGCCGGTCCTGGGCGATGTCGAACGCGGTCACACGCAGCAGTTTGCCCATGAAGCTTTCAAGGCTGGCAAAATCGCTGTCCGAAGGGATCTGGCCGCGCAGCGCCTTCAGCTCCTGATAGACGACGTACTGGCTGCGGATCGAGGCGGTTTCCTCGCCATCGCGCGCCCACAGCTTGAAGGCATCGTGGCGGCCCAGGCCGACATCGAGGCTGCGCTTGATGTAGCGCTGTTCACACGGAGTGAAGCTGGCGAATTCACGCAGTTCGGCAATGGTCAGCGATGCAGTTCCGGTATTGGCCATGATATGCCCCCTTGGATTGGCGGCAGATCACCAGAACTTGGTTAAGAACCCGTTTACCGTAATCCTCAAATCAGCCCTGCCAACGGGCTGGAGGGATCTGCGTACTTGCGGGTCGCCATTCGTCCGGAAAGATAGGCATGGCGTCCGGCCTCAACTGCCAGCTTCATTGCCTGGGCCATGCGGATCGGATCCTTCGCCTCGGCAATCGCGGTGTTCATCAGCACACCGTCGCAGCCCAGCTCCATCGCGACTGCCGCGTCAGAAGCCGTGCCGACCCCGGCATCGACCAGCACGGGGACCTTGGCGCCTTCGACGATCAGGCGGATCGTCACCCGGTTCTGGATGCCCAGGCCCGAACCGATCGGCGCGCCCAGCGGCATGACCGCGACCGCGCCGGCATCTTCGAGCTGCTTGGCCGCGATCGGATCGTCGGTGCAATAGACCATCGGCAGGAAGCCTTCCTTGGCCAGCACTTCGCAGGCCCGGATCGTCTCGACCATGTTGGGATAGAGCGTGCGCGCTTCGCCCAGCACTTCCAGCTTGATCAGGTCCCAGCCGCCCGCCTCACGCGCCAGCCGCAGCGTGCGAATCGCGTCTTCGGCGGTAAAGCAGCCGGCGGTGTTCGGCAGGTAGGTGATCTTCTTGGGGTCGATGAAATCGGTCAGCATCGGCGCCTTGGGGTCCGACACGTTTACCCGGCGCACCGCGACCGTGACGATCTCCGCCCCCGAAGCCGCAACGGCGGCGGCGTTCTCGGCAAAGTCCTTGTACTTGCCGGTGCCGACAATCAGGCGCGAGCGAAAGGTGCGGCCCGCAACTGTCCAGGCATCGGAGTCATTGTCTGCTCCGCTATCCGCAACCGCGGCATGATCGCCGCCGCCAACAAAGTGCACGATCTCGAGCACGTCGCCATCGTTCAGCGCGACGGTAGCCAGCGTCGAACGCGGGACGATCTCGCCATTGCGCTCGACCGCGACCTTCGCCGGATCGAGTTCGAGGCTGCGCACCAGATCGGCGACAGTGCCAATGGCAGCGCGGCGGGGTTCACCGTTGACGGTCAGGGAAAGCTGGTCAGTCATCTCGATGCGCAGATAGCGACCGGCGGCAATTTGGCAATGGAGCGAAAAGGACAGGTGGCCCCGGCCCGGTGCTGGTTCAGGACAGCTTGAGGTTGCGCCAGTGCGCCCAGGCCAGCAGCGAGACGCCGGCAATCGTCAGCAGTGCCTCTTCCACGCCGTGGCCGACAAACAGGGCGACCGCCATCAGCGCCAGGCCCGCGCCGCCGATCTGCAAGGGCTTGGGATCCCGGTGGCGGACTACGCCGATCACCAGGGTAACCGCGCCGACGGCAATCGCGAGAGCCAACCCGACCCGATGAATTACCGGCGCAAACAGGAATTGCCCGCCCAGCCCCAGCCCGGCGACCAGAAGCAGCCCCGCCAGACAGTGCAGCATGCACAGCCCTGACAGGAGCACACCGAACCGGTCCAGCCGGCTGCGAATCGAGAGCAGGGCATCACGCATGAAGACCGCCATATATGTTATAGTATTACATCGCGCAAGGTAGGCCCAAAAGCCCGCTTGCGCTTTTTGTTGCGGCGGAGCAGGGGCCTCGCTCATGACAGCAGCCTCTCCCCGGCCTCTGGCACTTGCCCGGTGGCTTTTCGCCGTTGCCGCTCTGGTGGTATTCATTGTCGCCGTGGGCGGGATTACCCGACTGACCGAATCCGGGCTTTCGATCACCGAATGGAAGCCGGTTTCGGGTGTCTTGCCGCCGCTCAATGAGGCGCAATGGCAAGAGGCCTTCGACGATTACAAGCAGATCCCGCAATATATCGAAGTGACCGGGCCGGCCGGTATGACCCTGGCCGATTTCAAGTTCATCTTTTTCTGGGAATGGGTCCACCGCCTGATCGCCCGGATCATCGGCCTGGCCTTCGCGCTGCCGCTGGCCTGGTTCTGGATCAAGGGGGCGATTCCCAAGGGCTATCACGGGCGCCTGGTCGCCCTGCTCGCGCTGGGCGGACTGCAAGGCACGATTGGTTGGTGGATGGTCTCCTCCGGCCTCAGCGCCGATGTCCGCGTCAGTCACTTCCGCCTCGCCACGCACCTGCTGGTCGCGCTGTTCACGCTGGGCGGGCTGGTCTGGACCGCGCTGGACCTGCGGGCGCTCGCCCGCGGCGAGGAGCGGGCGCGGCTCACCCCGTTTGCGCTGTTCGCCCTGGCAGCGCTGGGCTTGCAGCTGTTCTTCGGCGCGCTCGTCGCCGGGATGCGCGCTGGCTATGTCGCCGGTTCAGGCTGGTTCAACTGGGATGCCTGGCCGCTGATGCAGGGCCGGTTTGTGCCCGAAGGGATCGACTGGGCCGCCGGCAAAATCCACGCCCTGCTCAACGATCCGTTCCTGACCCACTTTGTCCATCGCTGGTGGGCCTGGGTGGTCGTCGCGATCCTGGTGGTCATGGCACGCAAGCTGCGCGGGATGGACCGCAAGGCTGGCATCGCGATCCACTCTACCTTCGGCACGCAGGTGCTGCTCGGCATTGCCACGGTGATGAGCGGCATGGCGCTGTGGCTGGCCGTGGCGCACCAGCTGGTCGGCGCACTGCTGGTGGCCAGCACGGTCTGGGGCGCCCATGCGCTGGGGCGGCGTTCGGCCAAGGCTTGACGAACCCGCCTGCCCCTGCGTGAATAGCCGCGGCATATCAGGGGGTGAGCGCAGGGTGACGGGCAGATTCGACTGGATGCAGACATGACCGTGCGGACCTTCCTGCTGGCCGGGATCGCAGCCATGGCGCCTGCTACAATGGTTCAGGCGGTTCCTGCCGCCAGATCGGCCGTCGCCGCATTCACACCACCTGAAGGTCCTGTGCTGATCAGCCGGACCGTGGTGCGCAGCCTGTTCGATGGCAAGGAAGTGCGCGCCACCCGTCGCTATCTGGTCTGGTTCCGGCCCGATCCGGCCGGCTGGCGGCTGGAGGGTGAGCTGCGCGAGGTGATCGTCGAGGTGCCGCCGTCGCTGGAACAGTTTGCCGGGCTCGAGCGCAACCGTATCGAACCGGGCTTTTTCCCGATCCTGCTCGATCCGGCAGGACGGCTCAAGCCGCGCAGCGATTCGCCGGCGGGCGACGGATCGAGCGCCAAGGCCTATGCACTTGCCGAGATGATGATAGCCGGGGCGCTGATTTCGCCCAATGCGCGCAACCAGGCCAATACCATGTTGGGCCAGGTGGTCATGGCCGGCAACGGCGGCACGGCCTGGCCCGAGGACCTGTTCAACCCCGCCAGGGCCGAGATGACCGAACGGCGCGAGATTGCCCTGCCCGATGGCAGCCGCGGTTCGATCAACATCGCCATTCGCGCCGAGGGACTGGTACCGGGCAGCCTGCCTGCCCGCGTCGAGCGGACCGTGCTGACCGATCTGAGCGGGACCAAGCGGACCTCGCGCGAGATCTGGACCTTCGAACGCGTCAAACCCTGACCAGATTCGCGCCGGATCTGACTGACGGTATTATTTTACCTCTCAGCAGAACCGCCGGATTGCTTGACTTTTCCCCGGTCATCGCCGAATGGGCCGCCTTCCCGCGCTGCCGGAAGCGATTCCGCCCAGTGCTGTGAACATGGGATTTGACCTGTTTTTGAGAAAGGGAGTGGCCATGAAGGCGCTTTCCAAGGTCACCCGGTCGATCAAGCCGGCCGAGGTGGAAAAGAAGTGGCATCTGATCGATGCCGAAGGGCTGGTGGTCGGGCGTCTCGCCGTGGTCATCGCCAATCATCTGCGTGGCAAGCACAAGCCGAGCTTCACCCCGCACGTCGATTGCGGCGATCATGTCGTCGTGATCAACGCTGGCAAGGTCAAGCTGACCGGCAACAAGCTGAAGCAGAAGACCTATTACAAGCACACCGGCTATGCTGGTGGCATCAAGGAAGTGACCGCCGACAAGATCCTGGACGGCCGCTTTCCTGAGCGCGTGCTGGAAAAGGCGGTTGAGCGTATGATCCCCCGTGGTCCGCTTGGCCGCAACCAGATGCGCGCCCTTCACCTCTACGCCGGTGCCGAGCATCCGCATGCCGGCACCCAGCCGGTTGCGCTCGACGTCGCTGCCATGAACCGCAAGAACAAGGTGGGTGCCTGATGTCTGACACCACGCTCAACGATCTGGCCGATCTCGGCGCTGCTGCCGATGTCGCCACCCCCGCCGCTCCGGCTGCGCCGCTTCGTGAAAAGGAAGTCGACGCCCAGGGCCGTGCCTATGCCACCGGTCGCCGCAAGGACGCCGTGGCCCGCGTCTGGATCAAGCCCGGTTCGGGCAAGGTGATCATCAACGGTCGCGACCAGTCGGTCTACTTTGCCCGTCCGACCCTGCGCCTCGTGATCGATCAGCCGTTCCAGGTTGCCGAACGCGCTGGCCAGTACGACGTGATCGCAACCGTCAAGGGCGGCGGTCTCTCGGGCCAGGCCGGTGCTGTGAAGCACGGCATCGCCCAGGCGCTGACCAAGTTCGAACCCGTCCTGCGCGGCGTGGTCAAGGCCGCTGGCTTCCTCACCCGCGACAGCCGCGCGGTCGAGCGCAAGAAGTACGGCCGGGCCAAGGCTCGCAAGAGCTTCCAGTTCAGCAAGCGCTGATCCTGGATCGCACGGCAACGAAATATGGGGTCGGCCGCAAGGTCGGCCCCTTTTTCGTTTCTGCCAACCAACCAAGGGATGGCCAATGGAACAGCATGCTCCGCTAGCCGCAACGCCCACGCGCATGATGTTTGCCGGCCGGATCGGCTGGTGGCGCGGCGCAGTGGGTGCCGGGCTGGCAATTGCCCTGACTGCGCTGATCGGACGCCTGGCAATGGGCAGCGACCCGGCCCTGCCCTGGCTGGTCGCCTCGATGGGCGCATCGGCCGTGCTGGTCTTTGTCCTGCCGGCCAGTCCGCTCGCTCAGCCCTGGCCGGTCTTCGGCAGTCACCTCGTGGCCGGCGCGATCGGGGTCGCGGTCCATGCTCTGCTCGGCGCGACCTGGCAGTCCGCCGGGCTATCCGTCGCACTCGCCATTGCCGCCATGAGCCTGCTGCGCTGTCTGCATCCGCCAGCGGGCGGGACCGTGCTGCTGACCGCCTTGTCGAGCCCGGCGGTCGCCGCAGCGGGTTTTTCCTTCCTGATCCTGCCACTGGCGCTGAACGTGCTGGTTCTGCTGGGCGCCGGGCTCGCCTGGAACCGCCTGACCGGCCATTCCTATCCGCATCGGCCCGCTCCGCCAGCGGTGCAAACCGACTGGCTCGGCCATATCGAGGATAGCGATCTCGATGCGGTCCTGGCCGAATGGGACGAAGTGCTCGATGTCAGCCGCGCGGATCTTGCGGCTCTGGTCCACGCGGTCGAAGCGAAAGTCCGCCAGCGGCGCGGCGTCTAGAGCGTCCGCACTTCGACCGCAAAGTCCCCGGATCCGTCCAGCTCGAGCCGGTTGAACGACGGGCGCGAGCTGCGCAGCCGCTGCGATAATGTGCCGGCGCCGACGATCCGGATGGTCTGACCCTCAACCTCGACCTCCTTGTCGAAGGGGTCATGCACATGGCCCGAAAGCACTGCCCGCGCGCCGGCCCGGGCCAGAGCTGCCAAGGCCCGCTTGCCGCCGCGCGTTGACGCCGTGGCATGGGTCCGGGCCTCAACCAGCGGATGGTGGCAGGCGACCAGCTTGAGCGGCACTGCGCCATGATGCGCCAGGCCATGCAGTGCGGCGTCGAGGTCGGTCCGGCTGACCCGGCCCTTCGACCAGTTGAGCCGCAACTGCGCGCGCGCGATCGTCTTGAGCGAGACCACCGCCACCTCGGGCAATACGATCTCGCTGCCCAGCTTGTGCTTCAGCGCGTGGAAATGGGCATAGGGCCGCGCCAGCCGCCGCAGCATCAGGTGGTAATAGGGCACATCGTGATTGCCCGGCTCGATCGAGACCGGGACCGGCAGACGCGCCAGCCATTCGCCAGCCAGGCCGAATTCCTTGGCCGTACCGCGCATGGTGAGATCGCCGGTGCAGACCACCCCGGCGGGCCGCTCGCGCTCCACCTCGCTGGCAAACCAGTCCAGTGCCTGCCGATCTTCGTAGCCGAAATGCAGATCGCTGACGTGGTAGAGGACCGTCTTACCCGGCATGGCTGGCCTAGACCCGCCCCGTCAGGATCAGCCAGGCCGATCCGGCATTGACCGCGCTGTAACCGGCATAGAACCAGGCCCAGCCGACCGAACCATCGGCCACCATCAGCATCGCACCCAGCAGCATGATGAATTCCA
>JAJTFU010000012.1 GCA_021299075.1 Novosphingobium sp.
ATGCGCCGGCGCGGGCTGGTTTCGGGCATCCTCGCACTGGCGGCCGTCACGCTGTTGACCGGTGCTGGAAAGCCGAAGGAAAAGGACTGGTCGGCCACCGTCACCATCAGCAAGGAGGGCTACCACGTCCGCGGCAATCCCCACGCCGCGATCCGGCTGATCGAATATGCCTCCTACTCCTGCCCGCACTGCGGGATCTTCGAGATGCAGGGCGGCGAGGAACTGACCGAACGCTTCATCAAGCCCGGCTCGGTCGCTTATGAAATCCGCCCGTTCTTCCTCAATGAGATCGACAAGACCTTGTCGCTGATCGCCTATTGCGGGCCGCCGGCCAAGTTTTTCGGCAACAACACCCAGCTGCTCAAATACCAGCACGAATGGCTGCGCACCCCGACGCGGGCCCAGGCCCAGCGCTGGTCCGACCCGGACTGGAACAAGCGCGTCCAGGCGATGACCGAGGACCTGGGCCTTTATGCCATGATGGAAAAGCGCGGCTACAAGCGCGCCGAGCTCGACAAGTGTCTGGCCGACGAAGCCTTGGTGGCAGAGCTGCAGAAGGGCACCGAGAACGCCTATTACAAGGATGGCGTGCGCGGGACCCCAGCCTTCCAGCTCAACGGCCAGCTGCTGCCGGTCAACACCTGGCCCGGCATCCGCGAAGTGCTGGCCCGCGCGATGAAAGGTTTTGTCTGAGACTCCTGTGGAGAAGCCTGCGGCCCCCGCATGCGCTCCTTCCCGCTCCCCGGCCGCTAGGCTAGTTTTGGCGGCTCAAATCCAGAGGATTTTTGCGAATCATGACTGCTGCAAAATTCGGTTTCGCGCCCAAGGCGCTGGTCGCTGCCACCATGGCCCTGGCGCTGGTCGCCTGCGGCAAGAAGGATGAAGGTTCTGCCGCTGCGCCGACCAGCGGGGAGCCGATCGCCAAGATCGCCCCGCCCGCCGGCCAGAACTGGGCCGATACCTATACCGCCACGCCTGAAGGCGGCTACCGGATGGGGAACCCCGATGCCCCGATCAAGCTGGTCGAATATGGCGCATTGAGCTGCTCGCACTGCGCCGAATTCTCCGAAAAGAGCGCGGCCGAGCTGCGCGACAATTTCGTCGCCAGCGGCCGGGTCAGCTTCGAGGTGCGCTTCTTCATGCTGAACGCGCTTGATGTGCCCGCCACGCTGCTCGCGACCTGCAGCTCGCCTGAGGCGGCGCTCCCGCTCGCCAAGCAATTCTGGGGCTGGCAGCGCGACATGTTCACCAACCTCCAGGCTAACGAGGCCGCGCTGAACACCGCCGGCCAGCTGCCGCCGGAGCAACGCTTTGCCGCGATTGCCCGGGCTGGCGGCATGGACACCTTCTTCGCCTCGCGCGGGGTCGCTGCCGATCAGGCCAAGGCCTGCCTGGCCGACACTGCCAAGGCCACCAAGCTGGTCGAAGCGACCAACAAGGCCAGTCAGGAACTGAACATCACCGGCACGCCGACCTTCTTGCTCAACGGTGCCAAGCTGGACACCAACACCTGGGAAGGCGTGAAGGTCCTGCTTGAAAAGGCCGGGGCCCGCTAAGCCGGGACCAGGAGGGGGACCGGCCAGACGATGCGGATCAAGCGGCTCAAACTGTCGGGCTTCAAAAGCTTCGTAGAGCCGGCTGAGCTGCATATCGAGCCGGGGCTGACCGGCGTGGTCGGCCCCAACGGCTGCGGCAAATCCAACCTGCTCGAAGCGATCCGCTGGGTGATGGGCGAAAGCTCGCCCAAGTCGATGCGCGGCGGCGGCATGGAAGACGTGATCTTCGCCGGCACGGCCCAGCGCCCGCCGCGCGATTTCGCCGAAGTCGTCCTGCTGGCCGATGCTGGTGACAATGACAGCGATCTGGAAGTTGTCCGCCGGATCGAGCGCGGCGCCGGCTCCGCCTACCGCGTCAATGGCCGCGATGTGCGGGCCAAGGATGTGGCGCTGGTCTTTGCCGATGCGGCCACCGGCGCCCACTCCCCCGCGCTCGTCAGCCAGGGCAAGATCGCCGCGGTAATCGCCGCCAAGCCGGCCGAGCGGCGGATGATGCTGGAAGAGGCAGCGGGGATCGCCGGCCTGCATGTGCGCCGCAAGGATGCCGAGCAGAAGCTGCGCGCGACCGAGGCCAACCTGGCGCGGCTGGAAGACCTGATGGGTCAGCTCGATGCCCAGATCGGCAGTCTGCGCCGCCAGGCCCGCGCGGCGGAACGCTACAAGGCGCTGTCCGACAAGATCCGCCTGGCCGAAGCGCGGCTGGTCTATGCCCGCTGGCGCGATGCCGCAGCGGCGGCCGAAGCGGCGCGGGGCGAGGCTCAGGCCGCCGAAGCCCGCGTTGCCGCCGCCCAGACCGCCATGGCCGAGGCGCAGAAGGCCCAGCACGAAGCCGCCTCTGCCCTTGCCGAAGCGCGCGATGAACTGGCCGACCGGCGCGACGATGCCACGGCCCACGGCCACCGCATGGCCTCGCTCTCCACCCAGCTCGAAGCGGCCGAGGAGCGGCTGAAGGACCTTGATCGCCAGGCAGCGCGGCTTGAGGCGGACAAGGGCGAAGCTGACCGGCTGACGCGCGACGCGGCCGAAGCCCTCGCCAAGCTGGAGCGCGAACTGGCCGAGGGCGAGGAACGGCTGGAGGCGGAAGAGAAACGCCGCCCGGTCGTCGCTGCGGCGCTCGACGATGCCGACCGCAACCTGCGCGCAGCGGAACTGGCACTGGCCAAGGCCACGGCCGACCAGGCTGGGGTTGAAGCCGAATGGCGCGTGGCCGAGGCCGAAGTTGCCGCCGCCCAGCAACGCCTAGCGCGGCTTGATGCCGAAGCCCGCCGCCAGGACGAGCTGAAAGCCGCGCTGGCCCGCGAGGGCGATCCGGTCGCCGCGCTGGCCGAGGCCGAGCAGGCCCGCGATGCGGCCGCAGAACAGCTGACCGCCGCCCGAGCCGCGCTCGACGGGCAGCAGGCCCGCAAGAGCGAGCTGCAGTCCGCGCGCGATGCAGCATCCTCGGCCCTTGCATCGGCCAGGGCCGAACTGGCCGGGGTAGAGCGCGAATGGCAGGCGCTGGTCCGTGACCGCGATGCCCGCGCCAAGCAGGCCAGCGGCAAGCATGGCCTGCCGGTCGCGCTCGATCAGGTTCGCGCTGCGCCCGGTTACGAGCGCGCGATCGCCGCCGTGCTGGGCCGCGATGCCAAGGCTCCGCTTGGCCAGGCTCCGGCCGGGGAAGATGGCCGCTTCTGGACTGGTGCTGCCGCGCCCAAGCCGGTGGCGGACAGCCTTGCCGCCCATGTCACCCAGTGCCCGGACCAGCTGAAGGCCCGGCTCGCGCTGGTCCATGTCGCCGATGAAGACGATGGCCGGGCGCTGGGTCCGGGCGAATGGCTGGTCACCCGCGCTGGCCGGATCCGCCGCTGGGATGGCTTCGTCAGCCAGGGCGAAGGCGCCGCCGAAGCTGCGCGACTTGAAGCCGAGAACCGGCTGGCTGCGCTGGAAGCGGAACTGCCCGGCAAGCGCGCAGCGGCGGAACAGGCGGAAGCCAGCGCCAATGCGGTCCAGGCTGAGCTGTCCGAACTACAACTGGCAGTGATCGCCTCCGAACGCGCCGTTGCTGCGGCTTCCGAAGCAGAGCGCGCTGCCCTGCGCGCGGTTGACCAGGCTGAGGCAGCCAAGGCCCGGCTCGAAGCCCGCCGCGCCGAGCTGGCCGAAGCCGCCGGTGACCTCGCCGAACAGCGCAAGGCCGCCGAGACCGAACAGGCTGCCGCAGAAGCTCGCCGCAACGAACTGCCCGATCCGGCCACCGGCCGCGCGCAGCTTGCGGCGGCTCAGGCCCGCCACGATGCGGCCCGGCAGGGGCTGCAAGCGGCGACTGCTGCGCTCGCCTCGCACGATCAGGGCCCGGCGGTGGCGCGCGAGCGGACCAATGCCCAGCGCGCCGATATCAAGGGCTGGCAGGCCCGCGCCGGCGATGCCGCCAGCCGTCTGAGCGAAATGAGCCGCCGCGCCGAGGAAATCGCCGAGGAACGCGCCGTCATCGCCGCCAAGCCCGCCAGCCTGATCCGCGAGATCGAGGCCGGCGACGAAGTCCGCGCCCGCCTGGCCGCCGAGCTGGCCTCTGCTGAAGCCAAGGTCAGCGAACTGGGCGATGCCGCCCGCCGGATCGAGAGCCGCTTTGCCGAGGCCAACGAAGCGCTCGCCTCCGCGCGCGAAACCCGCGCCGGGGCCGCCGCCCGCGCCGAAAACGAAGAAGCCCGCCGCGCCGAAATGGCCGGTATCTCGGGCGAACGCTTCCAGTGCCCGCCGCCGCTGCTGCCCGAACGGTTCGAATTCGTTGCGGCCGAAGTGGGCCCCTCCGGCCAGGAAAGCGCCGAACATGACAAGCTGGTGGCCGACCGTGAGCGGCTCGGCCCGGTCAACCTGGTTGCGGCCGAGGAACTGGCCGAAGTCGAAGGCCGCCACAGCGCCAGCATCGCCGAACAGGCCGAACTGACCGAGGCCGTGCACCGCCTGCGCGGCTCGATCGGCAACCTCAACCGCGAAGGCCGCGAACGGCTGCGCGCTGCCTTCGAGGCGGTCAACACCCACTTCCAGCGGCTGTTCTCCAAGCTGTTCGAGGGCGGTCAGGCGCACCTCGCGCTGGTCGACAGCGACGATCCGCTTGAGGCCGGTCTCGAGATCTACGCCCAGCCGCCGGGCAAGCGCCTGACGTCGCTGACCCTGCTCTCGGGCGGCGAACAGGCACTAACCGCCGTCGCGCTGATCTTCGCTCTGTTCCTTACCAACCCCGCCCCGATCTGCGTGCTCGACGAAGTCGATGCGCCACTGGACGATGCCAATATCGAGCGCTTCTGCGATCTGCTCGATGCGATGGTGAAGGAGACCGACACCCGCTACCTGATCGTCACCCACAACGCCGTGACGATGAGCCGCATGCACCGCCTGTTCGGCGTGACCATGGTCGAGCGCGGGGTCAGCCGCCTGGTCAGCGTCGACCTTGAGGGCGCAGAAGAACTGCTGGCGGCGGAGTAATCAATCCAGCACGTACCTCGGCCCGGTGCCCCCTCCGGCTCCGGCGCGATCATCCCTGTTGTAAAGCTGGCAGCGCTGGAGGCTGAGGCAGCCGCAGCCGATGCATTCATCGAGCTTGGCGCGGGTGCGGGTGAGGAGCTGGATCTTGGCATCAAGCGCGACCCGGACCGAGCGGCTGAGCTTCTGCCAGTCTGACAGGGTGGGGGTGCGGCCCTGGGGGAGCTGTGAAAGTTCGGCCTCGATCTCGGTCAGGCCCAGGCCCAATTTCTGCGCGATCAGGATGAAGCTGAGCCGGCGAATATCGCTCCGCAGGAAGCGCCGTTGGTTGCCCATCGTGCGCATGGCCTGGATAAGACCCTTGTCCTCGTAGAACCGGATCGCGGAAACGGCGAGGCCCGTGCGCCGCGCCAGTTCGCCGATCGGCAGCAGATCATTCTTGTCCATCCGAAAGCGCCTTTCCGCTCGAATTGGCTTGACCTCAAGTTAGCTTGAGGTTGCATCAAGGTAAAGCACGATTCGCACAGTGCGGATCAAGGTGCTGAAAAGGATATAGAATCATGCCAACCGGCTTCCTCGAACACGTCAACATCACGGTCAGCGATCCAGACCGGTCTTCGGCGCTGTTCCAGCGACTGTGCGGCTGGCATGAGCGCTGGCGCGGTCCTTCGCAGCTCGGCGGGTGGACGATCCATGTCGGCAATGAGCGCGACTACCTGGCGATCTATACTCACTCAAGCCAGGTGCCGCGCTTCGCCAAGGGCCAGCCGCTGAACCATGTCGGGTTGGTGGTCGACGATCTCGATTCCGCTGAGGCGGTCGTGAAGGATGCCGGCCTCGTCTCCTTCAACCACGCCGATTACGAACCCGGGCGCCGCTTCTATTTCTTCGACTGGGACGGGATCGAGTTCGAGGTGGTCAGCTATGCGTGAGGTGGCTCCCAAGCTGCGGGTCGCACGACCGACCAACGACATCGACGCCCTCTTGCCGTTCTATCGCGACGGACTGGGCCTGACCGTGCTGACCAGTTTCGCGGACCATGGCGGATTCGATGGGATCATGTTGGGTCTACCCGGCGCGCCCTGGCACCTCGAGTTCACCCGCGCCCCGGGCCACATCGCACCGACTGCCCCAAGCGAGGATCGCCTGCTGGTGCTTTACCTTCCCGACGTCGCCGACTGGCAAGCCGCCTGCGCGCGGATGGAAGCGGCAGGCCATGAGCCGGTCGCCTCATTCAACCCCTATTGGGACCTGCTCGGCAGAACTTATCAGGAACCGGAGGGCTACCGCGTAGTGATCCAGCAGCAGGACTGGCCGCTGTGACCCATTAAAGCAGCGGCGGCTGGGTGCCGATCGGCTTGCCGCCCACCCAGCGGTCGCCAGTGTGATCGGCCTGCAACGGCCCGCGCCAGGTCTGGCAAAGATCGAGCGCATGATCGAGCGAACCGGTGATCCAGGCTGCCCAATTGTCCGGGGCCAGGATCACCGGCATCCGGTCATGCACCTCGGCCATGGCCGGCGCGCTATCGACCATGACCATGGCATAGCAATCGCCCCATTCGGCCGTCGGCCGCCAGAGCCCGGCGACGGCCATCACCTCGACATCGGGGAGCGAATACCAGCTTCGCGTCATCCGCCCGCTTGGCCCCTGTGGCTCCGCCCATTGCGTCACCGGGATCAGGCAGCGGCGGCGCGCAAAGCTGTCGCGCCAGAAGGGGGTCAGCAGCTTGTCATCGCGGGCATTGGTGACCGGCTTGGGCTTCAGCTTCTGCCCCTGCTTGCCGGTCAGCACCACCGGCAGGCCCCAGTTCATCGCCCGCAGCTGTCCGCCCTCAACCACCAGGCCCGGATAGCCGGGGTAAAGCTCGGTCGCGAAATTGCTCCCCGCCGCCGCGTCCTCCACCGCGAACAGCGCGGCGACCTCGGCCGTGCCCTTGGTCATGCGGTAAAGGTTGCACATCAGGCGTTCCCGACAACCCAGCAGGCCAGGGCCACCAGCAGCCCGGTGGTGCGGTTGGATCGGAATCGGGCGAGGGCGTTGTCGGCGTTCTTGTCATCGAGCGTCAGCACCTGCCAGGCCAGGTGCAGCGCAGCGGGAGCCAGGGCCAGCAAGGCCAGCCAATCTGGCCGCAGCAGCCAGAAGGCCAGCGCCCAGAGCAGGACCGCGCCAGCATAGAATCCGGCTACGCCCGCCTGAACATGTTTGCCGAGCGTCAGCGCGCTGGAGCCGATCCCGACCAGCGCATCATCTTCGCGGTCCTGGCAGGCGTAGATCGTGTCATAGCCCACGCACCACAGCACGGCCCCGGCATAGAGCGCCGCCATGCCCCCCAGGTTCCACTCGCTCACCGCGATCCAGCCGACCGGCACGCCCCAGGTGAAGACCAGCCCCAGCCACGCCTGCGGAAAGCCGGTGATTCGCTTCATGAAGGGATAGGCCGCGACTAGCGCCAGGCTGCCGAGTGCGACCAGCTGTGCCTCCCACCGCAATTGCAGCAGCACGACCAGCCCTACCCCGCACAGCGCCAGCAGCCAGGCCCAGGCCGCGCCCTTGCTGACCCGCCCGCTCGCGACGGGCCGCGCCGCAGTGCGGGCGACCTGCCGGTCCAGATCGGCATCGACGATATCGTTATAGACGCAGCCCGCCCCGCGCATGGCGATCGAGCCGAGCAGGAACCACAGCAGCAGGTCCCACCGGCTCTCCCCGCCGGCCAGCAGCAGGCCCCAGGCGCAGGGCCAGAACAGCAGCCACCAGCCGATCGGCCGATCAAACCGGGCAAGCTGAGCGTAATCACGCAGCGGCTGCGGCAGCGCGGCCACCAGCCCGCGGTGCTGAGTATCGGGGACGATTTCGGCGGTCATGCTTACCCTGTAGCCAATCAACCGAAATCCGCTAGAGCATGCGCCATGCCCGCCACGCCCGCCTGGCCGCCAAAGTCCGCGCCGCGCCTGTTTGTCGCCCAGGTGCTGGCCGAAGGCGCGCAGGTCGCGCTGGATGGGCCGCAGGCGCATTACCTTGGCCGGGTGATGCGGGTTGCGCCGGGCGATGCGGTCATTCTGTGCGACAATGTGACCGGCGAATGGGCCGCGCGGGTAACCGAGGCCGGCAAGCGCGACGTGCTGCTTACCGCCGAAACCCTGCTCCGCCCGCGCGAGGCGGTGCCGGATTTCACGCTCTGCGCCGCACTGCTGAAGAAGGACCGGTTCGACCTGGTGCTGGAGAAGGCTTGCGAACTGGGCGTCGCGCGGATCCAGCCGGTGCTGACCCGGCGCTGCGTGGCGGACAAGCTCAACCTTGAGCGGGCCCGCACCATCCTGACCGAAGCGGCCGAGCAATGCGCACGCACCGCGCTGCCGGAGCTGCTCGCCCCAGTGAAGCTCGATGCGCTGCTCAGGAACTGGGAAGCTGGCCGCACCCTGTTCTTTGCCGACGAGAATGGCGGCGATCCCGCGGCTGCCGCCTTTGCCGCAAATAGTGGCCCTGCCGCCCTGCTGACCGGCCCAGAAGGCGGCTTTGACGAGGCGGAGCGGACCGCGATCCGCGCCCTGCCCCAGGCCCGTGCAATCACCCTTGGACCTCGCATCCTGCGCGGCGAGACTGCGGCAATCGCCGCGACGGCGCTGTGGATGGGCACAGTCGGGGATTGGCAGCCCGGTACATAAATTTGCTGGCGCGACGCAATTGTTCGCACTAACTCCGCGCCATGAGCACCAGACAGGTTTCAGATCGCAACGATCCTGTGATCGAAAGCCGCGAGCAATTGCTCGCCCCGATGATCAAGGGCGAGAAGCCGCGCGAGCGCTGGCGGATCGGCACCGAGCACGAGAAACTGGTCTATTGCACCAAGGATCACCACGCCCCGTCCTATGACGAGCCCGGCGGGATCCGCGACCTGCTCGTCGCCATGCAGCAATATGGTTGGGAGCCGGTGATCGAAGGCGGCAACATCATTGCCCTGTCCGGCAGCGATGGCGCGGTCAGCCTGGAGCCGGCCGGGCAGCTTGAACTGTCGGGCGCGCCGCTGGAAACGCTGCACCAGACCTGCGCCGAAACCGGGCGCCACCTCGATCAGGTCAAGGCCATCGGCAGCAAGACCGGCAAGGGCTTCCTGGGCCTGGGCATGTGGCCCGACAAGACCCGCGCCGAACTGCCGATCATGCCCAAAGGGCGCTATGCGATCATGCTGCGGCACATGCCGCGGGTCGGCAACCTTGGCCTCGACATGATGCTGCGGACCTGCACGATCCAGGTGAACCTCGACTATTCGAGCGAGGCTGACATGGTGCAGAAGTTCCGCACCAGCCTAGCGCTGCAGCCGCTGGCCACCGCGCTGTTCGCCAATTCGCCCTTTACCGAGGGCAAGCCCAACGGCTTCCTCTCCTACCGCAGCCATATCTGGACCGATACCGATCCGGCCCGCACCGGCATGGCCAGCTTCGTGTTCGAAGATGGCTTCGGCTATGATCGCTATGTCGAATATATGCTCGACGTGCCGATGTACTTCGTCTTCCGCGATGGAAAATACATCGATGCCGCCGGCCTCTCGTTCCGCGATTTCCTCGACGGCAAGCTTTCTGTCCTTCCCGGCGAGCGCCCGCTGGCGAGCGACTGGGTCGATCACCTCTCCACCGCCTTCCCCGAAGTGCGGCTGAAGTCGTTCCTCGAAATGCGCGGCGCCGATGGCGGGCCGTGGAACAAGATCTGCGCCCTGCCCGCCTTCTGGGTCGGCCTGCTCTATGATCAGACCGCGCTCGACGCGGCCTGGGACCTGGTCAAGGACTGGGACATGGAAGGCCGCGAACGGCTCCGCGCCGCAGTGCCCAAGCTGGGCCTCGATGCCCCGCTGCCGGGCGGCGGCACGTTGAAGGACATCGCCGCCGAAGTCCTGGCGATCAGCCGTGCTGGCCTCAATGCCCGCAACCGGCTCAATTCAATGGGCGATACCGAGGCCGGGTTCCTCAACCCGCTCGACGAGATCGTCGCCAGCGGCAAGGTTCCGGCCCAGCGCCTGCTCGACAAGTTCCACGGCGAATGGGGCGGCGACATCAGCCGCGTTTACGAGCTGAGCTTCTGATGCCGATCGCGATCGTTGGCCAGTTCCGGATACCGGTTGAGAACCTGGCGGTGGCGCGTCCGCTGATGATTGCGGTGATGCGGGCCAGCCGTGCCGAGGACGGCTGTATCGAATACAACTATGCCGAGGACCTGGCCGATCCAGGTCTGATCCGGGTGAGCGAGGTCTGGGAAAGCCGCGAGCACCTGGCCGCGCATTTCAAGTCGGCGCATATGCTGCGCTGGATCGCCGAACGGGCGGATCTGGGGTTGACCGGACGGCAAGTCACCGGGTTCGCGGCGGAGCGCGGCGAGCCGCTCTGATCATTCCGCTGGTTGCAGCACTTGCCGCCGGCCGCGCAGCGCAATGCCGGCACGGTGGAACAGCCGCGTGATCAGCCCGTGCTGCGCCATCCAGTCCGCATAGGCCCGGTACTTGGGATCCTCGGCCAGCAGGTGCGCTTCCTCGGTCTTGGCGCGCCAGAAATAGATCGCGCTGACACAGGCGAGGAAGAAGGTGTTGCGGACCATGTCGGTGAACGAATGGCTGACCACCAGGAACGGCAAGACCTCCAGCCACCAGAAGGCATTCTTGGCGAGGTAGGCCGGATGCTTGGTGAAGCGGTAGGGCCCGTTGGTCAGCACGCCGCGATAGGTCAGGTTGGAAAAACGCAGCCCGAAAGCCACTGTCGCCCAGGCGTAGATCGCAGCCAGGAACACCAGGACGGCCGCCCAGACCCATAGCACGGCGTTGTATCCTTCGAGCCAATAGGCCCAGTTCTGGGTATTGGTCTGGTAGTAAAGCGGACCATTGCCCTGCATCAGCTGGAACGGCGGATAGCAGATCAGCGCTGCCAGCCAGCCAGCCAGGAAGGGATTGGCGCTGCGGATCTGGGCGTCGAGCGGCTTCATCGTCATGATGTAACCAACCGTGCCGATCTGCGCGTCGAGCACGAACATGGCGGTGATCAGCAGGCCCGCGAGCGCGACCGGGTTGGACAGCTGCGGCGCCCAGTCATTTTCGACCAGGATGCCGAAGCCGCCGGGTACGATCGAGATCATGAAAGCGGTGAAGAAGCCCTTCACCGCCCAGGCCCGGGCATGGTGCCAGACCTGCTCCGG
Source organism: Novosphingobium sp. (assembly GCA_021299075.1). Lineage (GTDB taxonomy): Bacteria > Pseudomonadota > Alphaproteobacteria > Sphingomonadales > Sphingomonadaceae > Novosphingobium. Next base: position 11,188 of record JAJTFU010000012.1, read on the forward strand.
ATCGAACGGCTCGCGCCCGATCAGGAGGGCGCCGAAATGCCAGGCCCCGTCGCGCGGCTCGACCAGCACGCGGTCAAGCCAGATGACAAAGGGGATCGAGATGACGAACAGCGGACTGGCGAGCGTGCCCAGCACCTGCATCGAGAGCAGGTAGGGCCCGTCCCAATACCAGCGGGCGACGCAATAGAGCCCGCCGATCACTGCCCAGGTGGCCCACAGGCCAGCCAGCTTGGTGATCGAGATGTCGATGATCGCCGTGACCGGGCGGGGGCTGTCCCAATCGATCCCGGTTGAGGCGCGGCGGTGGACCTTGTCCTTGATCAGCGAGACCAGGACCATCGGCAGGGCTGCAGCGACCAGGCCAGCGAGGCCCGCGTAAGGCCCGGACAGGCGCTCTTGCGGTTCAGCCGCACCAAGCGCTGCACTGATTTCAGGCCAGAAATGGCAGAAGCAGATCCACAGCGCCAAGCCGGTCACGCCCCACAGCCCCACGGCGGCGGAGACGTCGCTGGCGGGCCGCTGGGGCACCTTGGGCTCGGACGCGCTCATCACCTTCGCCCTAGCAGCGAATGGTTAATGGCATGGTAACGCGACGAAAACCTTAGCGGAAGGCGGTAATCCGGCCGCTGTCGTCGAGGATATAGAGCGTGCCGCCCGCCACGATCGGGGCCAGCGTCACCGGCTCCTTGAGATCGGTGAGCAGCACCGGTGCGCCATCCTCGACCCCGGCCGAATAGACTTGGCCGTTGGTATTGGCGAACCACAGCCGGCCGCCGGCCAGCACCGGACCGGTCCAGAAGATCGGGTTCTTCTTCTTTTCCTCGTTCTCGAACCGCGCCAGCTGGGTCAGCCAGCGGACCTTGCCGGTGGCGCGCTGAATGCACAGCAGCTTGCCATCGTCGGTCAGGGTGAAGATCCAGTCGCCGGCGATCGCCGGGGTGGAAATGCCTGCGAGGTTAAGCTCCCAGATGCGCTGGCCGGTGACCAGTTCATAGGCGGCCATGCGCCCGCCCTGGCCCAGCGCGAAGACGCGGCCGCGATCGATGATCGGATCGGCGTCGATGTCGGTCAGCACGCCCACCGTAGTCGAAAGCGAGGTGCGCGCGAGAGCATCGGACCACAGCTGGCGGCCGTTCTCATAACGATAGGCGACGAGCTCGCCGGTGCTGAAGCCCGACACGATCGTGCCCTGCCCGGCGGCCGGAGCCGCCACGCCGAACACGCCGGTCTGGCCGCTGGACGCCGCCTCGTTCCAAAGCGCCGCGCCATCGGCGGCGTTGAGCGAGTAGAGCTGGTTGTCCATGGTCATCACGAAGATCGAATTGAAGGCGACGGTCGGCGATCCGCGCAGCGGGCCGGCCGGCTTCACCTTCCAGATGATCGAGCCGTTGCTCGCTTCGAGCGCGGCGACTTCACCCAGGCCGGTGGTGATATAGACGCGGCCGTCGGCATAGCTGGCCCCGCCGCCATAGATCGACGACTGGCCATCGCCCTTGATCGAGAAGGCCGTGCTCCAGCGGCGCGCGCCAGTCTGGGCATCAAAGGCATGAACCGTACCGGCGGTGTCCATCACGAACAGCTGGCCGCCGCCGACCACCGGCGATGCGGCAAGGCGCTGCTTGTTGTCCGAACCGGCGACCTGCGCGGTCCACGCACGGCCCGGATTGGCCGCCAGTTCAAGGTTGCCATAGGACTTGCTGGCCGTGCCGCCGGCCTGCGGCCAGTCCGGATTGGCCGCTGCGGGCGGAACAATCACCGAAACGCTGGCCAGCAACGGATCGACCTTGGCCCCAGTATCGACGCGCGAGAGGATCGGGATGCGGTTGCCGAGCGTCGGCGTCTTGGGCTTGTCCTTGCCCCCAAACACGCCGCACCCGGCCAGCGAGACGGCCAGAACCACTGCCAGCGGGGCAGCCAGGCGGCGGGAAATCGGACGGCGGGAGTTCGACGGGGCTTGCATGGGCTATCCTTGAGTAAGCTTATTGCTGCGCGGGCGCGAGGCTGGGCACGTCGTCCGTTCCGGCATCATAGCCGAGCTGGCCGGCCACCTGGCGCATCCGGCTGCGCAGCGTTTGGGGAACATCGGTATTCTTGCCGATCGCGGCAAACAGCGGGCCGGCCTGGTCGGGCTTGCCCAGCTTGAGATAGGCCATGCCAACCAGTTCGCCCGCGCTGCCGAACCAGGCATTGCCCGGCACGGCCAGCGGCTTCAGCCGGTCAATCACCTGCTGCGGCGGCATGGCATCGAAGCGGATCGACACTTCGCGGATCGAGGCCAGATCGCGGTAAGCCTGCGGCATGGCCGTATCGGCCGCGATGGCGGCAAAGGCCTTGGCCCCGTCCTCGGTCTTGCCTTGCTGGACCATGATCGCGGCGCGGGTCATCGCGGCGGCCGCCTTGTTGCCATCGCTGCCTTCCTTGGTGAGCGGCTCCAGATCGGCGAGGGCCGCGGCGGCATTGCCGGCTTCGAGCTTGTCGAGCGCGATGATTGCCTGCTCGCTGCGTTCGCCGGCGGCCTGTTTGTTCGAATTGTCCCACCACAGATAGCCGGCCAGCCCCAGCAGGCCCGCCAGAATGGCGCCGCCGATCGGCTTGCCATAGCGGGTCAGGATCGACTTGAGTTCATCCTCGCGCAGGGCATCATCAACTTCGCGCAGGAACACGTCCTGCTGGGCAGCCTTATCATCGGGCTTGGCGGGAGCGGGGCGGTCAGACGGTGGCAGGGCCAAGGCGGGAACTTTCAATCGCAAACAGGGTCAGATGTGCGGGCTGTTTAGCCGATGAGCGGGCCTTTTCAACGCCCGATCTCTGCGCTGTCCCCCGTGAAGCACGGGTGAACGGCAAATCACGGGAAGCTGGTCCGGCCCAGGGCCCCGGCATAGAGATTGCGGTAGGCGGCGATCATCCGGGCCTCGTCATATTCGGCCTCGGCCCGCGCGCGGTTGGCGCGGCCGATTTCGGTGCGCAGTTCGGCATCTTCGGCCAGGGCCGCCAGCGCGGCAGCCAGCGCAGCTTCATCGCCCGGCGGAGCCAGGAAGCGGCGGTTTTCGCCCGCGACCATCGCCTCGACATCGCCGACGCGCGGAGCCGCAATGGCCAGCTTCGCGGCCATCGCCTCAACCACCGAGATCGGGAACTGCTCGCTGTCGGATGACAGGGCGAACAGGTCGAACAGGCCCATCACCTCGGACGGATGCGCCACATGGCCGGGCAAGTGGACCCGGTGCCCGACCCCCAGCCGCAGGGCCTCAGCCCGGATCGCATCGCGTTCCGGCCCCTCACCCAGGATCACCAGCTGCCACTGCTCGGGCAGCGGCGCAAAGGCGCGGACCAGGCGGGGCAGGTTCTTGACCGCGCGCAGCCCGGCCAGTGTGCCAAGCCACAATTCGCCTGGATGCTTGATCACACGCGGCAATGCATCGCGCTTGGGCTTGCGGCCATAGGCGAAGACAGGGATGCCGTTGGGAATACGCTTCACCATCGCCGCCGGCTGCTTCCAGACGGTGCGGGCGATATGCTCGAGCCGCTGCGAGGGAACGACCAGCCCCTGCGCGCGGAACAGGGCGATCCGGCGGAAGACATTGCGGTGCCATTTCAGCCGCACCGCCTCGTCCTGGTTGAAGCCGTCCTCGTGATGGATCAGCGGCGGCAGCTGCAGCACTTCGGCAAAGGCGGTGTGCGCCAGCACGGCGTCCATCGCGCCCCAGTTATAGGTCAGGACCAGATCGTAACCGGCCATCGCCCGGGCAAGTTGCTGCAACCGCCGGGGAAAAGGCTTCCCGGTGAGCGCCGGGAATTCGGGATAGTCGACCGGGATCGCCGGATCGATCGCCCTGGCTGCGCCCAGCGCCCCCGGCACGGCCGAGACAATGCTGTGCGCCACTTCCGGGCCGAAGGCGTGCATCAGCTGAACGGCGCGCATTTCCTTGCCGCCGGGATCGAAGCTGGAATGCAGGTTTAGCACCCGCAGCCGCGGGGCCGGGTGGCGCGTCTTCATGCGATCCTGGCCAGCAGCTGGTTGATCGCCGCCATGGCCGCCGGTTCGCTGAGCGTCGGGGCATGGCCGACCTTGGGCACGGTCACGGTTTCCGCCTCGGGCAGGCGCTTGGCCATCTGCTTGAAGGTGGCGGGGGTCAGCACATCGGACAGGGCGCCGCGCAGCAGGGTGACCGGCCGGCCGGCCAGCGCCTCGAAGGCGGGCCACATGTCGACATTGCTGGCCCCGTCGGCCTGGGCAAAGGGCTCGGCGATCTTCATGTCGTAATCGAAATGGATCCGGCCATTGCTGCCCACCACCATGCAGCGCTTGGCCATGGCCAGCCAATCGGTGAGTGACGCGTTCGGAAAAGTCGGCCCCTGCGATTCCGCCAGAGCGCGGGCGGCGTGCATCCAGGTCGGGAAGTTGCGCGCCTGGCCAACGTAATTGCGAATCCGCTCGATCCCCTCGGGGTTCACTTCGGGGCCGATGTCATTGAGCAGGGCCCCGGCCAGCCGCTGCGGCGCAGTGGCCGCCAGCAGCATGGTCAGCAGGCCGCCCAGCGAAGTACCGATCGCCACCACGCGGGTCAGCCCGGCCTGGTCGAACAGTTCGCCCAGGTCTTCGAGGTACTGAAGCGGATTGTAGGTTGCCGAATCCTTGGCATAGGCACTGTCACCGCGGCCGCGCAGCTCAACGCAGATCACGCGCCATTCGCCTGCCAGCCGCTGGGCCAGCTCCTCGAAATCGCGGGCATTGCGGGTCAGGCCCGGCAGACACAGCACCGGCGGACGGTCAGCGCGGCCTGGATAATCGCGATAATGCAGTTGCAGGCCATCGCGGCTGGTCCAGTAGCCGTCGGTAAAGTCGTTCATTTCTGGCCGGACCTTCGGGTAAATGCTTGGCGGAACGCGTTGCGGCGCTTGTACCGCGCGGCGCTTGGCCCCACTATTGCCGGATGCGCGCCGAACCGCAAGCCGCCCCCTATCGTGCCGACACGCCGATCGCCCAGCTGGCCCCCTGGCTGGCCGACCCCGTTCGGGCCGCCGACTTTCCGCAAACCACGCTGCGCTTCCGCAATCACCGCTGGGACGGCGCGGTCGGGCTGGATCACCTGAGCGATACTGACTGGGTCCGTCATTTTGGCCGGTTCGAGGCGCTGCCCGACAATCTGCCCCAGCCGCTGGCGCTGCGCTATCACGGCCACCAGTTCCGCGTGTACAACCCGGACCTAGGCGATGGACGGGGCTTCCTCTTCGCGCAAATGCGCGATGGGGCGGGCCGATTGCTGGATCTTGGCACCAAGGGTTCCGGCCAGACGCCGTGGAGCCGCGAAGGCGACGGACGGCTGACGCTGAAGGGCGCGGTGCGCGAAATCCTCGCGACCGAAATGCTCGAGGCGCTGGGGGTCAATACCAGCAAGACCTTCTCGGTGATCGAGACCGGCGAGGACCTCTACCGCTCGGACGAACCCTCCCCCACCCGCTCGGCGGTGATGGTGCGGCTCAGCCACGGGCACATCCGGATCGGCTCGTTTCAGCGCCTGGCCTATCTGGAAACGCGCGAGGAAATGACCGCGCTGATCGACTATTGCCTGGCCCAGTTCCCCGGCCCAACGCCGCCGGAAGATGCCCCGGGCCGCGATGAGCCGGCGGTGATCCTGTTGCACCAGGTGGTTGAACGGCTGGCGCAGCTGGCCGCGGAATGGATGGCGGCCGGTTTCGTCCACGGCGTGCTGAACACTGACAACATGAACGTGTCGGGCGAGAGTTTCGACTATGGCCCGTGGCGCTGGCTGCCGGCCTGGGATCCCAGCTTTACCGCCGCCTATTTCGATCACGGCGGGCTCTATGCCTTTGGTCGTCAGCCCGAGGCGCTGCACTGGAACTGCGGACAATTGGCGGTCGCGCTGCGGCTGGTGGCCGAGGCGCCGCCCCTGATCGCCGCGCTGGAGCGGTTCGGGCCGCTCTACCAGGCGGCGCTGGCCCGGCAGTTCCTGTGGCGGCTGGGGGTGCAATCGCGCGGGTTCGAGGCCGACTATGCCCTGATCGCCCAAGCCGAGCAGACCATGCGCGAAGGCGGGCTTTCACCCGATGTCTTCTTCCACCGTTACCGCTTTGGCCGCAATGCCCAGGGCGATTTCGCAGCAGCTCTGCAGGAGTTTGCGCCGGCCGGCGAGGATCACGCCCTCTGGCAGGAGGATGCCCCGCCCAGCCTGGTGGTCGATCAGGTCGAGGCATTCTGGGCGGCAATCGATCAGCGCGACGACTGGGCCCCGCTGGGCGACACGGTTGCCGCGATCCGGCGACTGGGCGAGGCATTGGGGCCACCGCCCCGACCAGGCTAAGCGCAATCACCTAACCCGAAAGCGAAAGCTTTTCAGAGCGTCACTCGTCAGCTAAGGCCGCTCGACACCGGCAGGTCGCAGGCTGGTTGGGGTGGAAGCGTGAGCACAGCAGAACTGATCTCCTATGAACCGGCCACGGGTGCCGAACTCTGGCGTGGCAAGCATGGCAATGTCGATGACATAGTCGGACGCGCGCGGCGGGCCTGGCCGGCCTGGGCCGCCCAGCCGCTCTCCACCCGGATGGAACTGGTCCGCCGCTTCGCCAACGAAGTGCGCAAGGATTCCGACAAGCTGGCGACGATGATCGCGCGCGAAACCGGCAAGCCGCTGTGGGAAGCCCGCACCGAACTCGAAAGCGTGATCAACAAGGTCGAAATTTCGATCCGCGCCTATGCCGAGCGGACCAGCCAGCGCAAGCTGGACAACGCCATGCAGGGCACTGCGGCGCTGCGCCACAAGCCGCACGGCGTGATGGCCGTGCTGGGTCCGTACAATTTCCCCGCGCACCTGCCCAACGGGCACATCGTGCCGGCGCTGATCGCGGGCAATGCGATCGTCTTCAAGCCCAGCGAAAAGACCCCGGCGACGGCCGAACTGCTGGTCCAGTGCTTCCACCGCGCCGGGATTTCGGCTGCTGTCGTGCAATTGCTGATCGGCGGTCCGGCTGAAGGCCAGGCACTGGTAGCGCATGACGGGATCGACGGCGTCCTGTTCACCGGCTCGGCCCACACCGGCATCGCGATCAACCGCAAGCTGGCGACCCGTCCCGACAAGATCCTGGCGCTCGAGATGGGCGGCAACAATCCGATCGTGGTCTGGGACACGCCCAAGATCACCGATGCCGCGGCAATCGTCGTGCAATCGGCCTTCACTTCGGCCGGGCAGCGCTGCACGGCCGCGCGGCGGCTGATCATCAAGACTTCGATGTACGAACCGCTGATGGCCGAAGTGAAACGGCTGGCGGACCGGATCATCTTCGGCGCACCCTTCGATGAGCCGTCTCCCTTCATGGGGCCGGTGATCGACAACCAGGCCGCCGATGGCCTGACCGAAAGCTTCCTTTACCTGCTGAGCCACGGCGGCAGGGCGATCAAGCACCTGATCCGCCCGCGCGACGACCTGCCCTTCCTCTCGCCCGCGATCATCGATGTCAGCGGGGTCAAGGACAAGCCGGATGTCGAGCTGTTCGGCCCGCTGCTCCAGGTCAGCCAGGCGAGTGACCTGGATGAGGCGATTGCCGAGGCCAACAACACGCGCTTCGGCTTGTCCGCCTCGCTAATTGGCGGGACGCCGCAGGAATACAACCGCTTCTGGGCCAATGTTCGCGCCGGGGTGATCAACTGGAACCGCCCGACCAATGGCGCCAGCTCTGCTGCGCCATTCGGCGGCGTCGGCCTGTCGGGCAATCATCGGCCCAGCGCCTACTATGCGGCAGACTATTGCGCCTATCCGGTCGCCTCGACCGAGATGGAGCAGCCGCGCGCGATGATCGGCGTCGGCCTGCGCGAAGGCTGATCAGCCGTTGGTGACCAGATCGACTTCGGTCATCCCGTCGGCCATCCGGCGGGCATGAACCGCAAAGGCCAGGCCGCCCTTCCTGCCGCTGACCACCAGGTCGTCACCGGCGTTTGACAGGCGCGGCACCAGCCCGGTGCGGGCTGCGCTGGCATGGTAGAAATCGATCACATCGTTGACTGCCACCGGGGTGCGGAAGTTGACCACGCGCAGCTTGCAGCCCGCCGCATCGCTGCCGCCGGCTTCCTGGGCATGGGCGCGAGGATAGACCGGCAGGGCGGCTGGCAGCTTTGCAGCCCAGGTGAATGAGTAGTTGAGTGCCGACACACATTTCGCGGCGAAGGGCAGAGCGGCTGCGGCACCGGCCGCCGTCGCTGCGGCCGCCAGGGCTGATCGCTCGCTTCCGCCTGCGGGCAGTGGGGCTGAAGGCACTTGCCCGCCGAGCAGCCGGGCAGCTTCAGCGCGGGCGCGGGCGGCTTCCTTGTCGTCCGGGCCGAACAGCGGCACGCCGCCTTCAGCCGGACCGCCGCCCGCCAGCATGGTGGCGTTACGGCTGGCGCCAACCAGATCGGGATCGCTCAGCAATGGTTCGGATAGGGCGCCCATGATGGCCGGGTCGCGCAAGGGCGTCGTTTCCGGCGCTGCGGCATCGCCGCAGGCGGTCAGCAGGCATAGTCCAAGCAGTTGGGCGGCCAGCAGGGGCGGGAAACGGTCCATCGCGCGGGTAGCGTTACCCGCCCGATGGTTAAGGTCACTTTAGCGGCACTGGTAGCCGTTGTTGCTGCTGTTCTTGTCGATCGCCCGGCCCAGCAGGGCACCGCCCGCCGCGCCCAGGATCGCGCCAACCGTGCGGTCACCGCGGCGTCCGGCCACTTCGCGGCCAATCAGCGCCCCGGCCACACCGCCGACGATCAAACCCGTCGTCCCGTCGCTGCGGCGGCAGTAATAGCGGCCATCATCCCCGCGCCAGGTCCGGGTGTTGCGATAGACCGGCTCACCATAGTAGCCACCGTTGCGGTAATCATTGCGATAGCTGGTGCGATATTCGCCCCGATAGTCATCCCGGTAATCGCCGCGGTATTCGCCGCGATAGTTGTCGCGATAGCGATCGCCGCGACGATCTTCCCAGCGATCACGCTTGCGTTCGCCGTGGTGCCAGCCATTGTCATGGCGGCCGTAATAGTCATCGTCGGCCAGGGCCGGGCTGGCGGTCAGCACCATAACCGGGGCCAGCAGGGCCAGGGCAGCGCTCTTGAAGGTCTTCGGCATGGTCAGTCTCCTTGATCCGTTGCGTTCAGCTTTAACCCCTTCAAGCTGAACGACCGGCAACCGAGCTGTCAGGAATGGAATTACTTTCACGGGGGCCTGCAAGCTTGCCGGAGTGCGACTCCGGGTCTACCCACTCGGCGATGCATTCGCCCGTGCCCCCGAACCGCTCCGGCGGCCTGCCACTTGCGCTGGGGGCGCACCTGATCTGGGGCCTGCTGCCGCTCTACCTGTGGCTGGTTTCGCATATCCCGGCCTTCGAATTCGTTGGCTGGCGCGTGATTTCCTCGCTGCCGCTGTGCCTGGCGATCCTCGCCTGGCGGGGGCAACTGGGCGAAGTAAAGGCCGCTTTGGCCGCGCCGAAGACCCGCTGGATGCTGCTAGCCTCCTCCGTACTGATCGGCATCAATTGGCTGGTCTATGTCGCCGCGATCCAGGCGGGTGAAGTCTATGCTGCCAGCATCGGCTATTACGTCACGCCCTTGCTGAGCGTTGCCGCCGGAACCCTGTTCCTGAACGAAAAGCTGACCCGGCGGCAATGGCTGGCCGTCGCCATCTCGACCATTGGCGTCCTGCTGATGGCCTGGGAAGCGCTGGCCTCGCTCGGGATCAGTCTCGTCCTGGCGCTGTCCTGGACGGCTTATGGCTTTGTCCGCAAGCTGGCGCCAGTGGGGGCGCTGACCGGGCTGACGGTTGAGGTGATCGTGCTGTTCCTGCCCGCGCTGGCCATTGCGGGCTGGTACGCCCAGGGGCCAGCGGGCAGCGCAATCTTGTGGGGCTGGAAGGATGCCGGACTGATCGTCGTCTCTGGCGTCGTCACCGCCGCGCCGCTGGTGCTATTCGCCATGGCCGCACAGCGGCTGACCTATTCGGCCATGGGGATGATCCAGTTCCTGTCCCCGTCGATGGTTTTCCTGGTCGGACTGTTCTTCTTCGGCAAACCGCTCGGCACGGCGCAGCTTGCCAGCTTTGCGCTGATCTGGACCGCGATTGCGCTGTTTATCGTCGACCTGCTCGCGCGGAGCCGGAAAGCCTAGCCCAGGTAGCGCCAGGCCAGCGTCTCGCCGGCATGGAACGGCACGATCGGGGTGCCATTCGCATCGATCAGCTCGGGCACCGGGGTGCCGCTACGCTCCAGCGTGACCGTGCCTTCGTTGAGCGGCAGGCCGTAGAAGCGCGGCCCGTGTTCGCTGGCAAAGCCCTCGAACTTGTCAATCGCGCCTTCCTCCTCGAACACCGCCAGATAGCTTTCCAGCGCATAGGGCGCGTTAAAAATGCCGGCACAGCCGCAGGATGATTCCTTGGCGCCCACTGCGTGCGGAGCACTGTCCGTTCCCAGGAAAAACTTGGCGCTGCCCGAAGTCGCCGCCTTGCGCAGGGCGAGTCGGTGCACTTCGCGCTTGGCGACCGGCAGGCAGTACATGTGCGGGCGGATTCCGCCGGTGAACATGGCATTGCGGTTGATGTGCAGGTGCTGCGGCGTAATCGTCGCGGCGACATTCGGCCCGGCACTCTCGACGAAGGCAACGGCATCTGCCGTAGTGATATGTTCGAACACCACCTTCAGCCCGGGCAGGTCGCGAACCAGGCCCGACAGGGTCCGTTCGATGAACACGGCCTCGCGGTCGAAGATGTCGACATGGGCATCAGTCACTTCGCCGTGGATCAGCAGCGGCATCCCGATCGCCTCCATCCGCTCCAGCACGGGACGGATATTGGCAACATCGGTCACCCCGTGGGCCGATCCGGTGGTGGCGTGCGCGGGATAGAGCTTGGCGGCAGTGAACACGCCTTCGCCAAAACCGCGCTCGACCTCACCGGCTTCGATCGTGTCGGTCAGATAGGCCGTCATCAGCGGGGTGAAGCTCGGTCCAGCGGCAGCGACGATCCGATCGCGATAGGCCGCCGCTGCTTCCACCGTGGTGACCGGCGGGGAAAGATTGGGCATCACGATCGCGCGGGCAAACTGGTGCGCGGTGTGCTTTGCCACCCCTTCCAGCACGGCCCCGTCCCGCAAGTGAACGTGCCAATCGTCGGGGCGGCGGATGGTGAGGCGATTCGGAGCGTCGGTCATCCCTTTCCCTTAGGCAAGCGCCGCCCTATCTGTCACGCATGACTGCAACACTCCTCACCGACCGCGGCGTGATCCGCCTCAGCGCCACCGAACCCGGCGAGGATCTCCGCGGGTTCCTGAATGGCCTGGTGACCAATGACGTCTTGGGCGCCCTGCCAGTCTGGGCCGCGCTGCTGACCCCGCAGGGCAAGGTCCTGTTTGACTTTGTGGTCTGGGCCGATGGTGATGATCTGCTGATCGACTGCGAAGCGGGCCAGGCCGAAGCGCTGGGCAAGCGGCTGTCGATCTATCGCCTGCGCCGCAAGATCGGCATTGCCGTCGATGCTGCGCTGGGCGTGCACTGGCAGCCGGGAGGAGGCGCCTCGCCCGATCCGCGCCTGGCACCACTCGGCCAGCGCTGGCTCGGCACGCGCGATGGTGAGGATGTCTCGGCCCAATGGCGCGCGCACCGGCTGTCGCTGGGAGTGACCGAAGGCCGCGCCGAATTGGCCGATCTGCTCTGGCTCGAATGCAACGCCGCCGAACTGAACGGCGTGTCCTTCACCAAGGGCTGCTACGTCGGGCAGGAAAATACCGCGCGGATGAACTGGCGGCAGAAGGTCAACCGCCGGCTGGTGGTCGTGCCACTGGCAGAGAGCGACCCGGCGCGGCAGCGCGCGGCCCATCCGGAGCTGGGGCTGGCAGTAGACCACCGCCGGGTTGAGGATATCCCGGCCGAGCGCCTGCCCGGCTGGCTTCAACCGGCAGACTGACTGGGCACCGTGATCCCGGCGGCAATCGCCCCGTCGATCAACACCTTCTCGGCAATATCGCGCGCGGCGGTGCGCTTCAGGCCCAGCGAATCGGCCAGCGGCCCGCCCATCAAGGCATCGCCCAGCGCCATCAAGCACAGCGCATGGGTGACGTCGTGCATCTTGCCGCCCTCGTGCTCGCCCAGATCGTCGACCAGCTCGTGAATGACTGCCAGCAAGGGATCGAGCGCATCCTCGTTGCCGTTCATCAGCATCCAGGTGGCCAGCGCGCCGCCACCTTCCTTGTCGAAAGCGTCGAAGGTCAGGTCGACCACCTCGCGCGGGCTGCCCTCGCCCTTGCGGCTGGCCAGCACGGCCTCTTCGATCGTCGCGCAGATCGTGATCGCCAGGTGTTCGGCCAGCGCTTTCTGCAGCCCGGCAGCCGAACCGAAGTGGTGCAGCAGATTGGCATGGGTCCGGCCGATTCGCGCTGCGACGGCCTTGAGCGTCACGGCCTGCGGACCAAGCTCGATCAGCAGGGCGCGCGCGGCTTCCAGCGCCACGGTGCGGCTTTCTTCCTGGCTCAGGCGTTTCCTTATTGACATTAGTGTCAGTTAATCCTAATTGGGCAGCATGAACGCTCCCACCAAGTTCTCCCTCGACGTAGAACCCGCCGCCACGATGAGCAAGGCCGGTCCTACCCCCGCAGACCTCACCATCACGGTGCGCGACCAGCGCTTTGGCCGGCAGAACAAGCCGGGCCGCTGGTGGCTGAACAACGATCCGATCGCCACCGGCTGGCACAACGCCCTGTCGGCCACCTTCCCGCGCGGCGAGGCTTTCTTCATTGAAGCGGTCAAGGCCCACCGCGAAGGCGCCGGCCCCAAGCTGGAGGCTGAGATCCGCGCCTTCGTGAAGCAGGAAATCAATCACACCCGCGAACACATCGCCTTCAACCGCGCGGCGGTCGATGCCGGGTATGACCTTGATGCGATCGATCAGCGCGTTGCCGCGAACCTCGAACTGACCAAGGACCGTCCGGCGATCCTCAACCTCGCCGTCACCATGGCGCTGGAACACTATACCGCGATGATGGCGCAGGAATTCCTCGCCAACCCGCAGCACTTCGCTGGGGCCGAGCCGGAAACGGCCGCGATGTGGCGCTGGCACGCGATCGAGGAGATCGAGCACAAGGGCGTCGCCTATGACACCTGGCTCCATGCCACGAAGGACTGGACCCGTTACAAGCGTTGGAAGGTGAAGAGCCTGATGATGCTGATCGTCACTACCAACTTCATCCGCAACCGCTGGCAGGATACGCTGGAACTGCTCAAGCAGGACGGACTGAGCGGCTGGAAGGTCAAGGCCAAGCTGGCTTGGTACCTGGTCGGCACGCCCGGCGTGCTGCGCCGGATCTTCCCGGCCTGGCTCAGCTACTTCCTGCCGGGCTTCCACCCCTGGAACCACGACGACCGCGCGCTGATCGGCAAGCACGACAGCGAATTCAAGGACGCGGTCCTGGTCTGATCGAACGCTCTCAAGCGAAGGAACCTCCCCAAGCCTGGCTTGGGGAGGTTTTTCTTATGCCGCCCGCATGAGCGACGGATCATCGTCGCAGCGGCACGGCTCCACCAAATCAAGCTCGTGCTCGATCGACGCAACTTCCGTCCCCCGGGCCAGGCTGAAGCGCTGGAGGATCTGACCGGTTGGCCGGAAGCCGGCCTTGCGCAGCACGCGGCCCGAGGCGGGGTTATCGATGAAATGGCCGGCCACCAGGCGCTTGTGGCCCAGCACCCGCGCGACATTGATCACGGCACGCGCCGCTTCACTGGCATAGCCCTTGCCCCAGTGTTCGCGGCCCAGCCAGTAACCCAGCTCCACCGCATCGCCATCCTGGGCAAGGCCGATGCAGCCGATCAGCCGTGCGGGTTCGGCGCTGGTCGGCAGGGTGATGAAGAAGTGCGGGAGGCGCTGGTCCTGCGGCTGGCTCGCAAACCAGCGGGCATCATCGTCCGTATAGGGCCAGGGCGCCTTGGCGAGGTTCTTCACCACCGCCTCATCCGCCACCCGGCCCAGCAGTTCTTCCCAGTCCTCCGGCCAGCCAGGCCGCAGGAACAGCCGTTCGCTGCGCATGAACATTACAAACTCTCCACTCGTCCGGCCCCGCCGGTCCGCGCTAGCGCGGTCCCGTGACGCTCAAGTTACACCTGGCCCGGGAAGTTCCCGTGGCGGCAGAGGGAGATGCAAAAAGAGGGAGACGGGCGGGCCCCTCTCCCTCATTCGGCCGAAGACTGGCTTCGGCGGGGCTGCCCGTCAGGACAGCCCGTGATCGACTGTCCGGTTATTCGGCGGCAATTGCCATGTCGACCGACACGTACTTGCGGCCCAGCTTGCCATCGTGGAAGCGGACGCGGCCTTCAGTCAGCGCGAACAGGGTATGATCCTTGCCAATGCCGACATTGGCGCCCGGGTACACGCGGGTCCCGCGCTGACGGATGATGATGTTGCCGCCGATCACTTCCTGACCGCCGAACTTCTTCACGCCAAGGCGACGACCGGCCGAATCACGACCATTACGCGACGAACCGCCTGCTTTCTTGTGTGCCATCTCGAACTACTCCGAATGCTTATTCAGCGGCCGCTTCGGCCTTGGGGGCGGCCTTCTTGGCTGCCTTCTTGGCCGGGGCTTCGCCCGCGCCGACTGCCACGATGCGCAGCAGGGTCATCTGCTGGCGGTGGCCGTTCTTGCGGCGATAGTTGTGACGGCGACGCTTCTTGAAGACGATCACCTTCTCGCTCTTCGCCTGGGCAATGATCTCGGCCGAAACGACGACGCCCTTGGCATCCTTCACTTCGCCGCCGTCACCGGCCAGCAGGACATCAGCGAGCGTGATGGTTTCACCGGCTTCACCAGCCAGCTTCTCAACCGCGATCTTGTCTCCGGCGGCAACCCGGTATTGCTTGCCGCCAGTGCGCACTACAGCGAACATGTGACCTATTCCGTATATAAAGCATATGGGCCGCCCCGCGTTGTGCAGGGGGCCACAAGAAGGTGGGCCACTAGTCCAAGGTCCCCGCGCTGTCAACCAACCGGCCAAGGATTCTTGGCCGCTGGCGCAGATTGCCGGGCGTGCTATGGCGCAGACGATGAATCGCTTGCCCGCCAGCCTGGTCTTCGGCCTGATCCCAGTATTCCTGCTGAGCGCCTGCGCCTCGACGCCGGGCGAGTACCCCTCGCTGGCCCGCCGGCCGATCGAACGGGTAACGGGAACGTTGACCCCGCCGCCCCCGCCGCCAGCCCCGGCTCCGGTCGATCCGGCGGTTCTGCGCAGTCTCGATTCGCTGCTTGTTCATGTCCGCGCAGCCGACGCCAAGTTCCAGGCGCGCGCAGGGAGGGTCCGCCAGGTCGTCAGCGCTGCTGCGGGTGCCGCCAAAGCGAGTGAGGCCTGGTCGGTGGCGATGATCGCGCTTGCTGAGCTTGATGCCGCGCGCAGCGAAGGCATGGTGGCCCTGGCCGATATCGATGCGATCTATGCTGCCAGCCGAATCGAGGGCGAGCCGGCCAGCGAGGCCAAGGCCGCGCCCAAGGCCTCTGCGGCCGCTGAATAAGAATTCGGAGTAGATCGAGATGGCACACAAGAAAGCAGGCGGTTCGTCGCGTAACGGTCGTGATTCGGCCGGCCGTCGCCTTGGCGTGAAGAAGTTCGGCGGCCAGGAAGTGGTCGGCGGCAACATCATCATCCGTCAGCGCGGCACCCGCGTGTACCCGGGCGCCAACGTTGGCATGGGCAAGGATCACACCCTGTTCGCGCTGACCGAAGGCCGAGTCCGCTTCCACGATGGCAAGCTGGGCCGCAAGTACGTGTCGGTCGACATGGCAATTGCCGCCGAATAACCGGACAGTCGATAACGGGCTGTCCTTGATGGGCAGCCCCC
>JAJTFU010000103.1 GCA_021299075.1 Novosphingobium sp.
ACGAGCTGGAGCCGGAGGTCGATGTCCGCCGCCGCTTTGCCGAACAGGCCCGGCCCGAGGCGCGGCATCACTTCCTTGCCCCACGCCCGGTCGAAATGCGCGCGGTGGAAGGGCGCCACTGGATGAACCCGCAGAAGGCGCCGCCGCGCTCGCACTCGTGGTTCAAGACCGTTGCGCCGCTGCCCGACGATCCGGCGATCCACCGCGCGATCCTGGCCTATGCCAGCGACATGACCCTGCTGGGCACCTGTGCCCTGCCCCACGGTCTGTCCTGGGCGCGCGGCGAAGTAGTCAGCGCCAGCCTGGACCATGCAGTCTGGTTCCACGACGATTTCCGCGCCGATAAATGGCTGCTCTATGCCACCGACAGCCCCTGGTCCGATCGCGGCCGCGGCTTCAACCGTGGCCGGATCTTCACGCAAGACGGTCGGCTGGTCGCCAGCGTGGCACAGGAAGGCATGATCCGCCGGGCCACGCCGAAGAGTTAAGGCAAAAAGCGTTAGGGCTGGTAGGGTTTGGGTTCCCACAGCTCGATCTTGCGGCCATCGGGGTCCATCAGGTGGGCGAAACGGCCGTTGGCCTCGTCGGGGAACACCTTCACCGGTTCAACCCCGTGCTCAGCCGCGCGGGCGAGCATGCCGTCCAGATCGTCGACCATCAGGTTGAACATGAATTCCTTGTCTGACGGCGCGAAATAGTCGGTATCGGCGGCAAAGGGCGAGAAGACCGTGCCGGCACCGGGATGGGCTGCTGCGGCGTCGGGCGTAAAGAACGCGCCCCATTCCTCCGCCGGAATGCCGAGCACGCGATCATACCATGCGCGGGTCGCAGCGGGATCGGCTGCCTTGAAGAACAGGCCGCCCAGGCCAAGTACTTTCGCCATTGCCGTCTCCTTCGCGCGCTCATCCACCCGGATGGTAAAAGTCGTAGACCGTCTGGGCAACCGTACTGCTCACCCCTGGGGCGCGTTGTAGGTCCTCGAGGCTCGCTGCGCGGACCTTGCTGGCCGTGCCGAAGTGGAGCAGCAGCGCCCGCTTGCGCGCCGGGCCGATGCCAGGGATTTCATCCAGCGGTGAGGCAGTGATCGCCCGGCTGCGCTTTTCGCGGTGCGCACCGATGGCAAAGCGGTGAACCTCGTCGCGCAGCCGCTGGAGGTGGAACAGCAGCGGCGAATTGACTGGCAGCATCTTTTCGCGCCCGTCAGGGAAGTGGAACACTTCGCGGCCCTCGCGGCCATGGTGGGGCCCCTTGGCGATCGCGATCAGCGGTACGTCCTCGATCCCCAGGTCCTCAAGCGTATCGCGCGCGGCGGACATCTGGCCCTTGCCGCCGTCGATCAGCACCAGATCGGGCCACATCCCGCTGTCGCGATCCGGGTCCTCGTCCTGTACCCTTGCAAGGCGGCGCTGGAACACTTCGCGCATCATCGCGAAGTCGTCGTTGGTCTGGGCAGTCTTGATGTTCCACTTGCGGTACTGGCCCTTGATGAAGCCTTCCGGCCCCGCCACGATCATCGCCCCCAGTGCCTGCGCGCCCTGGATGTGGCTGTTATCGTAAACCTCGATCCGCTGCGGCGGCTCTGGCAACTCCAGGAATTCAGCCAATTCACGGTTGAGCTTTGCCTTGGTGCCGCTTTCGGCCGCGCGGCGATCGAGCGCTTCGACTGCGTTGCGCTGGGCCTGCTCCATCAGCCGCCGCCGATCGCCGCGTTGCGGCACCGATAGCTCGACCTTGCCGCCGGCCCCTTCGCGAAAAGCCTCGGCCAACAGTTCCGCCTCGGGCAGCGCGCGGTCGACCAAGATGCAGCGCGGCGGCGGGACTTCCTCATAGAACTGAGCCAGGAAGGCGGTCAGCACCTCTTCCGCACTGAGGCCATCGGTGTGGCCGGGGAAGAAGGCGCGGTGGCCCCAATTCTGGCCGCCCCGGATGAAGAACGCCTGGATGCCGAACTGTCCGCTCTTCTCGGCAATCGCAAAGACATCGGCATTGCCGACGCCTTCGGCATTCACCGCCTGACTGCCCTGGATAAAGGTCGCCGCGCGAAGCCGGTCGCGCAGCATGGCGGCGCGTTCGAAATCGAGCGCGGCGGCGGCCTCTTCCATCTGGGCATTGAGCTTGGCCTGGACCGCCGAGCTCTTGCCCCCCAGGAAATCCTTCGCCTCACCGACCAGCTCGGCATAGCCGCCCTCGTCAATCCGCCCGACGCAGGGGGCCGAACAGCGCTTGATCTGGTACAGCAGGCAGGGTCGGTCACGGCGGCTGAAAAAGCTATCGGTGCAAGATCTTAGCAGGAACAGCTTCTGCAACGCATTAATCGTGGTGTTGACCGATCCGGCGCTGGCGAAGGGGCCATAGTAATTGCCCTTGGCCTTGCGCGCGCCGCGGTGCTTCATGATCCGAGGGAAGTCGTGATCGGCGCGCAGCAGGATGAAGGGAAAGCTTTTGTCGTCGCGCAGCAGCACGTTGTAGGGCGGGCGATAGCGCTTGATCAGCTGTGCTTCGAGCAGCAGCGCCTCGGCCTCGGAATTGGTGGTGACGATGGTCATCGCCCGGGTCTGCGCCACCATCCGCTTGAGCCGCAGCGGCAGGCGTTCGACCTGCGTGTAGTTCGCCACCCGGTTCTTCAGCGCCCGCGCCTTGCCCACATAGAGCACGTCCCCTCGCGCATCGAGCATGCGGTAAACGCCGGGCTTGGGCTTCAGCGTCGCCTGGACCTCGCGGATTGCGGCGACGCCAGCCTCCAGGTCGGGCTGGCTGCCCTTGACCGTATAGGTCGCCCGCTCCTCGTTGAAGCGTTCGGCGGCATTCGGTTGATCTGGGCGTCCGGCGCGGGCCATGGCCCCCATTAGGGACGATGTGGGCAAGGCAAAAGGCCCTTGTTGACGCGGAGGCATCGTCTGATAGGCTCTCCCAAAAGAACAGGCCTTTAAGCCGGGTCAGGTCAGGAGGGGAATAGCTTGCGTCAGCTCCAGGGGATGGATGCGTCGTTCGTGGCGCTTGAGACGCGCAATTCGCCGATGCACATCGGCTCGATCCTGATCTACAATCCTGAGACTGCCCCCGGCGGCTTCGTCCGCTTCAAGGACATCCTGAGCTTCATGGAAAGCCGGATGCAGCTGTCGCGCACGATGCGCCAGCGGCTGGTGCGGGTCCCGTTCGACCTCGACTATCCCTACTGGATCGAGGATCCGGACTTCGATCTGGAATACCACGTCCGCCACGTCGCCCTGCCCAAGCCCGGCGATTGGCGGCAGCTCTGCATCCAGGCGGCGCGGATCTTCGCCCGGCCGCTCGATCTGACGCGGCCGCCGTGGGAATTCACCGTGGTCGAAGGGCTCGACAATATCCCCGGCGTGCCCAAGGGCAGCTATGCGATGGTCACCAAGGTGCACCACGCCGCGATCGACGGGATGAGCGGGATCGACCTGATGGAGGCGCTCCACACGCTGATGCCCGATGCGCCGCCGCCGTCCGAGCCGGATAACTGGCAGCCGGAAGCGGTGCCCAGCCCGGCCTCGCTGATCGCCAAGTCCTGGCTCAACGCGGTTGCCAATCCGGTCCGTCAGCTCGAAGTCGCGGCCAAGGCCATGCCGGGCCTGGCCCGGGCGGTAAAGGGCCTGGCGACCAAGGATTTCGCGCTGCATGGCGAGATGATCGCCCCGCGGACCCGGTTCAACCAGGTGATCTCGACCAGCCGCGTGGTCGAGGGCCGCTCGGTCCCGCTGTCCGACATCAAGACGATCCGCACGGCGGTCGAAGGGGCCAAGGTCAACGACGTGTTCCTGACCATCATCGGCGGGGCCATGCGCAAGTACCTTGAGGCCAAGGACGACCTGCCGGAGAAGACTCTCACCGCGATGGCGCCGATCTCGGTACGCGGGAAGGACGAAAAGGGCGACATGGGCAACCAGGTGGCGGCGATGATCGCGCCGCTCGGCACGCACCTGGCGGACCCGATCGATCGGCTCGAATATGTCTTCTCGCAAACCGCCAATTCCAAGGCCATGACCGACGCGCTGGGTGCGCGCAACATGACCGAGATGAGCAAGGTCAGCCCGGCGCTGTTCATGGCGCTGGCAGCCCAGGCCTATACGCGCCTCGGCCTCGCCAGCCGGGTCGCCCTGCCCTTCACCACCGTCGTCACCAACGTGCCAGGACCGCCGGTGCCGATCTATTCGGCCGGCGCGCGGCTGGAGAGCATGATGGGCCTGCTGTGCCTGACCGACGGTCTGGGCCTAGGTCACGTCGTGCAGAGTTACGTCAAGGAAGCGACCATCGCCTTTACGGCCTGCCGCAACCTGCTGCCCGATCCGGAGTTCTACGCCCAGTGCATCGAAGAGAGCTTCCAAGAGCTGCGCGAAGCGGCAGCAAAGGTATCGGAACCGCGCGTTCCGTCGGCAAAGCCCGTCAAGCCAGCAAAGGCCGCAGCCAAGCCGGCCAAGCCCGCCGTCAAGGCATCGGCAAAAACAAAAACCACAACGACAAAGAAGCCAGCCACCAAGAAGCAGGCCACCAAAAGCAGGAAGGTCGCCAAGAAATGACAGCAGCCAGTGCCGCATTCCCGCAGCCGAGCCACGCTCGGCCGCCATCACGCCTGTTCGCCTTTGCCGAGCCGCGCGCGCTGCTTGAACTGGCGGCGTTCTATGCCGTCCGTCCCTATCTTTCCAACCTGCCGCAGGGTGATGGCCATCCGGTGCTGGTCCTGCCGGGTTTCCTCGCTTCGGACAGCTCGACCGCGCCGCTGCGCAAACTGCTGAAGCAACTGGGCTATGATGCCCGCGGCTGGGGCATGGGCCGCAACGTGCGGATTGACGCACCGCGCGTGCATGAGATGGAATCGATGCTGCTGCGGATCTACCGTGAGACCGGCCGCAAGGTCTCGATCGTCGGCTGGAGCCTGGGCGGGGTCTTCGCCCGCGAGCTGGCCAAGGCTCACCCCGAAGCCGTGCGGCTGGTGATTTCGCTCGGCAGCCCGATCTCGGACGATCGGCGCCATTCCAATGCAGCGCGGCTGTTCGAATACCTCAACGGGCGCGATCCAGAGCCGATCCGCCAGGGCCGTTTTGTTGACCTCCACCGCGCGCCGCCGGTGCCGACCACCTCGATCCTGACGAAGACCGACGGCGTGGTCCATTGGCGCGGCTCGGTTCAGAAGCGCTGCGCCCATCCACACACCGAGAACATCGAAGTGCTGGCGAGCCACTGCGGCCTGGGCTTCAACCCCAGCGCGGTAATCGCCATCGTTGACCGGCTGCAGCAGCCCGAAGGCGAGTGGAAACCGTTCGAGCCGCGCCTGTCGCAGCGTTGGATGTTCCCCAAGACCAGCCTGCAATAGGCCCAATGTCCACCCGTCACCTGGTTGATCCGGAGCTGCTGCCACTGCTCGAACTGCTGCCGCAGATCGATCAGGCAGCGATGGACCTCAATGAGCTGCGCGAAACGAGCAATGCGCGCTATGCCTTCTTCGGCGCGCCGCCGATCACACCGGTGGTCCACAGCATTGCCGGCCCCGGCGGGGCGCTGGATATCTACCTCTACGATCCCGCCCCCGGCACACCCGGCCGCGCCGCACTGCTGCACATCCACGGCGGCGGGATGGTCATGGGTTCAGCCAGCGCAATGCAAGCCGGCCCGGCGGCGATGGCGCAGGCACTCGGCATCCCGGTCGCCTCGGTCGAATACCGCCTTGCCCCGGAGCACCCGTTCCCCGCTCCGCAAGAGGATTGCCTCGCGGCGCTCAAGTGGCTGGCAAGTCTGCCGGAGGTCGATCCCGCGCGCGTTGGGATTACCGGAGAGAGTGCTGGTGGCGGCCTCGCTGCATCGGTGGCGCTCATGACGCGCGACCTGAACGGACCGAAGCTCGCCGCACAGTTCCTGACCTATCCCATGCTCGACTACCGCACCGGTAGCGACCAGTGTCCCTACAGTAACGCTACGACCGGCGAATTCGTCTGGACCCGCGCTTCCAACCGGTTCGGCTGGGGGGCGCTGCAGGGCGCATATGAGCCGACCGATCATCGCCGCGGCTGGTTCTCGCCAAGTCTGGCCGAAGACCTGTCGGCCTTGCCGCCAACCTGGATCGGCACGGGCAGCCTGGACCTGTTTTACGATGAGGACTTGGACTACGCCCGCCGGCTGGTTGCGGCCGGGGTTGCTGTCGAACTGCATTCCTACCCGGGCGCGATCCATGCCTTCAACGCTGCCGCAGAGAGCCGTTTGGCCAAGGCCTATGGCCGCGACATGCTGGGCGCGATGGCGCTCTGGTTGAAGGTCGCCGGATAAAGCGAAAGGGCCGCGCGGATGGTCCGCACGGCCCTTCCTCGATCGTCGCAGAACCTAGATGGCCTGGCCGTCGACGTTCAGGTTGCGGATGCGTCCGTCGCGATCAATCGTGCAACTGAAGTTGCCATTGCCGGTGGTCGTGCCAGTGATGCGCCAGCCACCGTTGTCACGATTGACACTGTCGACCTCGCCCACCCGGGTCTTGCCGCGGTTCACTTCATCGATGCAGCGATTGATCGCGCTGTCGATCCCGGTACCTTCGCGCCATTCGGGACGATCCTCGTCATTGCCATAGCGCGGCGCCTCATCGCGATCGCGCGGCAGCGGTTCGCGATAGTCGTCCTGCTGCTGGCGCTGCTTGCTCGCCTTGCTGGCAGCGCTGGCAATCGCCGCGATACCGCCGATGATCAGGATCCCGGCCAGGATATCGCCGCCATCGACCCGGTCATGGTGGCGGTAATGCCCGCCCCAACCACCACCCCAGCCACGCGCCATGGCTGGCGTCGCAGCCATCGCAAACGATGCCACCAGCGCCAGAGCCGCGGCGCTCCGCTTGAACCTACCCGTCATCTGCTTGACCCCTTCCTCGGCGCGACTCGCGCCAATGCTAACAACGATTTGGGCGGTCCAGGCTTTCACTTGCCTGAACCGCCCGTGGTCTGGATCATGAGCCGTTAGAGGCCCGGTCACGTCGGCGCGGCCATAGCTGTAACGGGCGGCATTGCGCTCGGCAGCATAGACGCACTGTTCAACCGCGCGGCGCGGGCTGCCGCGCCACGCATTGTCATTGCGATAGCCGTAGCCACGGTCATAACCATAACCCGCCCGATCGTAGCGATAGTCGCGATCATAGCGATCGTTGTTGTTGCTGGCGGCCGAGGCGACAGCGGCAATCCCGCCGATGATCAGCGCTCCGGCGATCACATCGCCAGCACTGACCCCGTCGCGATCACGATGTTCGGCGAAACCCGGGGTGGCCGATGAAAGTGCCATCGCGCCAGCCGCGATGGTGCCGACTAGGGCTTTGGACATGGTCTTCATGGCATCGATTCCTTCACTGCGCCGGAGCAATCGGTCCGGCCATGAAGCGGTTCTAGCGAATCGTCCGTGGCATGAAGCTGAACCCTGCTGTTAGGCGACGTTCAGATTCAAGGCCATTTTCATGAACAGTGATCTTAGCGGTCCATGAAGCATGAAAGCCTATGATTCCGGCCATGCCTGACTGGTTCGTGATGTATTCTGCCCCGGCGATCGCCCTGATCCTGATCGCCTGGGAACGGCTGATTGGTGCGCCTTCGACCGATTGGGTGATCAACCTGCAATCCTGGGCGCTCAAGCTGGTTGGTGCCTTCACGGTCTATGAGATGGTGAGGGCCTGGGATGGCCCTGCCCTGATCGATGGTGCCGCCCTGCCCACCTGGCTGGCGGTGATCCTCTACGTGCTGGTCTATGACCTGGCCGAATATCTGTTCCACCGCATGCAGCACCGGATTCCGCTGCTCTGGGCGATGCATTCGCTGCACCATTCTGATCCCAACATGTCGGTGCTGACCACCAACCGTCACTTCTGGGCCGATCCGCTGTTCAAGTCGGTAACGGTCTGGTCGGCCGCCGCCCTGCTGATCTCGCCCACGCCTACTGCGCTGGCGGTATATACCGTGCTGAGCCTGTGGAACTTCGTCACACACTCGCAGCTGCCGCTTAACCTGGGCAAGTGGTCATGGGTGATCAACACCCCGGCCTATCACCGCCGCCGCCACTCGGCCTTGCCAGAGCATTACGACAGCAATTTCGCGGCGATCCTGCCGATCTGGGACGTGCTGTTCGGAAACTATAACCGGCCGGAGGGCTTTCCCCCGACCGGCTATTCCACCCGCCCGCGCAATCTGCGTGAGCAATTGTTCTGGCCGCTATACCACGGCCGCAACGAAGCCTAGCGCGCGGGCACCTGCAGCCCGCTCCACTGCGCCAGGAAGGCCAGCACATCAGCCCCTTCGGCCACGGCCTTGTCGGTCGGCTTTCCCGAGCCATGTCCGGCGCGGGTTTCGATCCGGATCAGGTGCGGCTTGTTGCCAGCCTCGGCCGCCTGGAGCGCGGCGGTGTATTTGAAGCTGTGGCCCGGCACCACGCGGTCATCGGTATCGGCGGTGGTCACCAGCATGGCCGGATAGTCCACGCCTACCTTGATGTTGTGATAGGGCGAATAGGCCCGCAGCACGCGCCAGTCGGCTTCCTTGCTGGGATAGCCGTAGTCGTCGACCCAGAACCGCCCGGCGGTGAAGCGATCGAAGCGCAGCATGTCCATCACGC
>JAJTFU010000104.1 GCA_021299075.1 Novosphingobium sp.
TGGTCGAAACACTGCGGCCCGATGTCGAGGCGGAGGTGGAGCGCCTGTTCGGGCGAACCTTGCTGTTCGAATGGCCCAGCCAGCGGCGACTGACGGGGTGGCGCGGGAAAGCGCAGGATGCGGCGGCCAAGGGCGCGGGCTATGCTTATCACGGCTATGGCCAGGTCAAGCTGCGGGCGATCGTCCAGGACCTAGCCCAGACGATCCATGCCGCCGCGCCCGATCTGGTCGGCGGCCCCGAAGCGATCGAGCGGCATCTCGCCACCTGGCTCAACGCAATCGGGTTCGATCACCTGGCCGGGCTGAAGGGCGGCGCCTCGGCCGAGGCCGTGGTCTTTTTCCGCGATCATGATCTGGGCTATCGGATCCGCCGCCTGCGCCACTTGGCGCGGCGCCTGTCCGAAGACTGGGACGACATCGATCGCGAGCATCCCCAGGCCCGCGAGGATGCGCGGGACGCGGTCTATCGCGCTTTGGGACTGCATTTCGAACGCGAGGCCCCAGGTTTCCTAGGGCAGGACTTTGCCGCCACGGCGCGCGAGGTGTTCGACGATCCGGGCGCGGTGCTTGCCGCCATGGCGGAACGCCGCGCACTGGCGATGCTTGATCCGCAGATCGATGCGATCCTGGTCGAGGCGCTGAAGCCCCTGCCCCGCGAGCTGCGACGCCGGATCCTGCTGACCTATCTGGGCTTTCCGTTCTACGACACGGTTACCCTGCCGCTGCTCCGCGGCGAGAACATCAACGAGCTCGATCCCGCCAAGGTTGACCGGATCTCGCCCGACGATTGCCCCGGCATTCGCACCGGTGGCGCGGCGCAGACGCTGCGCGGGGTGGAATTTTACAATTTCGGCGCCTTCTTCAGCCGCGCCTACCGTGAGAACGATTACCTGTGGGGCCGGCTCCACGGCGCAGAACGAATGATCGACCTCGTCGCATCAGCCCTCCCGCCCGGCAGCATCATCGACGAGCAGGAACTGGCCGCACTCAAGCGTGAGGCCTTCCTGACAGTCCTTGATGAAGAGGAACCCCGCCTGCGCGCCGATCCGGGCCTGGTCCCCCGGATCAGGGCAGAGGTGATGGCCAGTTAGTGTTTGTGCGCGGGTGCCGGCTTGGCATCCAGGCTCGCCCAGATTGCCTTGGCGAAGGTTTCGGCGTTGATGAAGGCCTTGGGCTTCTCCATCGGCTTCAGCGGATTGTCGGCCAGCACGGCTTCCAGCGTCTGCCCCTTGGCCTTGCGCGCGCTGATAAGGTCGATCGACTGGGCAATCATGCCGCGCCAGGCGATCAGATCAGCCTGAGTCCCGACCGGACCGTGCCCTGGAATGACCTTGGTCTGCGGAGTGGTGACCTTGATCAGCTGATCGAGGGTATGAACCAGATGCCGGGCATTGCCGCCTGAATTGGTATCGATGAAGGGAAAGCCCATCCCGTTCATCATCAGGTCCCCGGTGTGTAGGACATTGGCCTTGCGCCAGTAGAGCGCGGTATCCCCATCGGTATGCCCGCCATGGGTGTGGATCGCATCAATCCGATCGCCGTTGAGGTGAAAGCTGACCCCGTTCTGGTAAGTCACAACCGGGAGCGCAGCTGGCGGTGCCGGCTTAGCCGCCGCAATGCCGGAGGCTGAGCCCGCGATCATCCGCACCCGCACGTTTTCGTGGGCAAAGATGGTCACCCCGGCCTTGCCGAGGTTCTCGTTCCCGCCGGTGTGATCGTAATGCCAATGGGTGTTGACCAGGTACTTGACCGGCTTGGCGCCCAGGCCAGCTACGGCAGCCAGGATCTTGTCGGTCAGCGGAGCGAACTGGTCATCGATCAGAACCGAGCCATCCTCGCCATAGGACAGACCGATGTTTCCGCCCGCCCCGAACAATACGGCGACGCCGGGCGCGACAACTTCAGCCTTGATCTCAACCTTGCTGAAATCGGGCGACTGGGCAGCAGCAGGAACGCTGGCGGCCAGAACCGCCGCGGCGGAGATGGTAAGGCGCATGATCAATCCTCTCGGTTCTTATGGGCGAGAGGACTGCGCCCGCGCCGCTAATCGGTCAAGTCGTTCCAGGCTTCCTTGAGCTTGTCGAAGAAGCCCTTGGAGCCCGGACATTCGTCACCCGTTTCGGTTTCCTGCAGCTCGCGCAGCAATTCCTTCTGACGCGCGGTCAGCTTGGTTGGGGTCTCGACGGTGATTTCCATCACCAGATCCCCGCGCCCGCGGCCTTGCAGCACCGGCATGCCCGCGCCGCGGCGGCGCAATTGCTTGCCCGACTGGATGCCCGCCGGGATTGGCACGGTATGACGCTCGCCATCGATGCCAGGGAGCTCGATCTCGCCGCCAAGCGCAGCCGTGGTGAAAGTGATTGGCACGCGGGTGATCAGTGTGGTCCCGTCACGCTCAAACACCGGGTGACGGCGGACGTGGACAAAGATGTAGAGATCGCCGGCCGGTGCGCCAAACGGCCCGGCCTCGCCCTTGCCGCCCAGGCGGATGCGGGTGCCGGTGTCGACGCCGGGCGGGATCGACACATCGAGCTTTTGGGGCTGATCGACCCGCCCTTCCCCGCCACACTTGCGGCAGGGCTTTTCGATCACCTCGCCGCGGCCGTGACAGGTCGGGCAGGTCCGCTCGACCATGAAGAAGCCCTGCTGGGCACGGACCTGGCCGTGGCCGCCGCACAGGTTGCAGCGCCGCGTGCCGGTGCCGGGTTCGGCGCCCGATCCGTCGCAGGGCTCGCAGGTTGCGGCCACTTCGATTTCGATCTGGGCCTGCTTGCCATGGAAGGCGTCTTCTAGGCTGACTTCCAGGTCATAGCGCAGGTCAGCCCCGCGCCGCGCCTGCTGGCGGCCGCCGCCGCCACCAAAGGCGCTGCCGAATATGGTCTCGAAAATGTCGCCCAGGTCGGAAAAGCCGCCACCGGGCCCGCCAGCACCGCCGCCCATCCCGCCGTTCTGGAAGGCGGCGTGGCCAAAGCGGTCATAGGCCGCGCGCTTTTGCGGATCCTTGAGGCAATCATAGGCCTCGCTGATTGCCTTGAACCGGGCTTCAGCCTCGGCATCACCGGGATTCTTGTCCGGGTGCCAGCGCATGGCAAGCTTGCGGTACGAGGATTTGATCGCAGCATCATCCGCGCCGCGATCCACCTCGAGCAGCTCGTAATAGTCTACTTCTACTGCCATCGCCCCACCCCGATGCAGCACCCGCCACCGCGCTGGTCAGCACGGTGACGGGTGTCATGCATGGCTCGATCAGCCCTTGTTGTTTTCGTCGACTTCCGAGAACTCGGCATCGACAACTTCTTCCGCTGCGTCGGCGGCTTCCGCCCCGGCACCCGGAGAAGCGGCGGCGGCCTGTTCCTTCTCGTAAATCACCTGGCCCATCTTCATGGCCTTTTCGGTCAGGGCCTGGGTCTTGGCGGTCATGTCATCGACATTGCCGCTTTCGATCGCGGTCTTGGCTTCGGCCACGGCAGCTTCGATCTCGGCCTTCAGGTCGGCATCGAGCTTGTCGCCATGCTCGGCCAGCTGCTGCTCGGTCGCGTGGACCAGGCTGTCGGCGTTATTCTTGGCCTCGGCCGCAGCACGGCGCTGCTTGTCTTCCTCGGCAAAACGCTCGGCGTCCTTGACCATCTGATCGATATCCGCGTCGGACAGACCGCCCGAAGCCTGGATCTTGATCTGCTGCTCCTTGCCGGTGCCCTTGTCCTTGGCGCTGACATTCACGATGCCGTTGGCGTCGATGTCGAAGGTCACCTCAATCTGCGGCACACCGCGGCGCGCCGCCGGAATGCCAACTAGGTCGAACTGGCCAAGCAGCTTGTTGTCAGCCGCCATTTCGCGCTCGCCCTGGAACACGCGGATCGTCACCGCCTGCTGGTTGTCCTCGGCGGTCGAATAGACCTGGCTCTTCTTGGTCGGGATCGTGGTGTTGCGATCGATCATGCGGGTGAACACGCCGCCCAGCGTTTCGATGCCGAGCGAGAGCGGGGTCACGTCGAGCAGCAGCACGTCCTTGACGTCGCCCTGCAGCACGCCCGCCTGGATCGCCGCACCCATGGCAACGACTTCATCCGGGTTCACGCCGGTATGCGGTTCCTTTCCGAAGAAGTCCTTCACGACTTCGCGCACTCGCGGCATACGGGTCATCCCGCCGACCAGCACGACATCGTCGATGTCCGAAGGCTTCAGGCCAGCATCGGCCAGCGCCTTGCGGCACGGCTCGAGCGTGCGCTGGATCAGGTCGGAAACCAGCTTTTCCAGGTCCGCGCGGCTGATCGTTTCGACCAGGTGCAGCGGCGTGGTGGTGCCGCCTTCCATGCGGGCCGTGATGAACGGTAGGTTGATTTCGGTGGTCTGGGCGCTGGACAGCTCGATCTTGGCCTTTTCGGCAGCTTCCTTGAGCCGCTGCAGGGCCAGTTTGTCGGACTTAAGGTCCATGTTTTCCTTGGCCTTGAACTTGTCGGCCAGGTACTCAACCAGCTTGGAATCGAAGTCTTCACCGCCCAGGAACGTGTCGCCGTTGGTCGACTTCACTTCGAACACGCCGTCCCCGATTTCCAGGACCGAGATGTCGAAGGTGCCGCCGCCAAGGTCATAGACCGCGATGATCTTGCCGTCGTTCTTGTCGAGGCCATAGGCCAGCGCGGCCGCGGTCGGCTCGTTGCTGATGCGCAGCACTTCAAGGCCGGCAATCTGACCGGCGTCCTTGGTCGCCTGGCGCTGCGCGTCATTGCAGTAAGCCGGCACCGTGATCACGGCCTGGGTGACAGTTTCACCAAGGTAGCTTTCGGCCGTTTCCTTCATCTTCTGCAGGATGAAGGCCGAAACCTGGCTGGGCGAATAGTCTTCGCCGCCGGCCTTGACCCAGGCATCGCCGTTCTTGCCCTTGACGATGGTATAGGGGACCAATTCGGTGTCCTTCTTGGTCACCGGGTCATCAAAGCGGCGGCCGATCAGGCGCTTCACCGCGAAAATGGTGTTGTCGGGGTTGGTCACCGCCTGGCGCTTGGCCGGCTGGCCGATCAGTCGCTCACCATCCTTGGTGAAAGCAACGATCGACGGAGTGGTGCGCGCACCTTCCGAATTTTCGATGACCTTCGGCTTGCCGCCGTCCATCACAGCCACGCAGCTGTTGGTGGTGCCGAGGTCGATACCGATAACTTTACCCATATTACTGCCCATCCTTGGTCATATTTTGGACACCGCCTCTACACCTTCCCAGTCCCGGCAAAGGTGCCCTGCGGCTCGTTGACGGGGCGGATATAGGAGCGGTTTTGCTTGGCACAAGGGCAGCGCCGCATTAGGCAGCACAGCAATTTCAACCCCCTGCTCCGAGGTCCCCGATGAACCGCTTTGCTCCCCTGTTCCTGGCCGTTTCGCTGGCCGTCTTGTCCGCCTGCGGGCAGCAGGCCGCTAAGGACGAAACCAGCCAGGTCGCTCCGGAAGCCAAGCCTGGCCTGGCACTGAGCGGGGGGGAACTGGTCCTTCCGGCGGTCAAGGGCAATCCGGCCGGTGGTTATTTCACCCTGGTCAACAATGGCGACAAGGCCGTGACCTTGGCCGCTGTCAACGTAACCGGTACAGCGCGGGCCGAAATGCACGAGACCACGGGCGAAAGCATGACCCCGCTCGCCACGCTGGAAATCAAGCCGGGCGAAACCGTAAGGTTCGAACGCGGCGGCAAGCACGTGATGGCCTTCGATCTCGACCCCGCGCTGACGGCCGGCGGAACGGCCGAGCTGACCCTGACCTTCGCCGATGGCGACAAGCTCTCGGCTCCGCTCAAGCTGCAGGCGCCTGGCGGCGATATGGGGTCCATGGAAGGCATGGACCATTCGGTGCACATGGAGCATTCCAACTGAGCGACATTGCGGCCCGACACGCCTGCCCGGTCGGCGGCGAACGGCCGCTGACCGCGGCCGAGGTTGCGCTGGTCCAGTCGGTTTTCGGTGATGCGATTGACTGTGGTGCGGTCCGGATCCGCCGTCGCCGCTGGTTCCCGTTCCAGCCCCGTCGGGTGACAATGGCGCCGATGGGGCACCTGCACTTCCACCCGGCGTCCAAGAACTACTGCGACGATTTCGCTCAGACCGATATTCACCTGCAAGGGCACTTCATCCACGAGATGACGCACGTCTGGCAGACTCAGGTCAGGGGACGGTGGCACCTGGTCCTGCGCCGCCATCCGTTTTGCCGCTATGACTATGCGTTGAAGCCCGGTTGGCCGCTGGAACGCTATGGGCTGGAGCAACAGGCTGAGATTGTGCGCCATGCCTTTCTGCTGGCGCGCGGTGTGCCGGTGACGGGGGCGCCGCCGCTCGAAATCTATCAACAGATCCTGCCATTCCGTAGCGGCATGGGTGTTGATCTGCCCACATCGAGATCGTAACAGTTGCAACTATCAGGGCGGCCCAACCCGCGCCCGACCGAGAGTTGCCCCATGCATCTTTCCGACTATGGCCTGTCGCGCGAGCGCGGCTTTCTTTCCGCTTTCGAAATCGACGAAATCACCCTGCCATCCCGCTTTGACGCGATTGTCGAAGCTGCTGAAAAGCTCTCCGGCCTGATCACCAGCGGCCGGGTGCGCGACTGGCTGGAACGGTTGCCTGATCCGGACCTCAAGGACTGAGCGCCGACCGCACCCGAAGAACAGGTCCGGGTGGCCATGGTGCGTTACAGCTTCCTGGTTCAGGCCTATGTCTGGGGCTATGCCCAGCCACCGCGGCATCTGCCCGCCAACCTCGCCAAGCCGATCGTCGCGCTTGCCGAGCGGCTCGGCCAGGCTCCGCTGCTGCCCTATTCGGGCTACGTACTCGATAACTGGGCGCGGATCGACAAGGCGGCCCCGCTCAGCCTCGACAATGTCCGCATGGTGCAGAACTTCGCGGGCGGTGAGGACGAGAACTGGTTCGTGCTGATCCACGTGGAGGCCTGGGAACGGATCTACGCGCACTTCAAGCGCATGCCGGAACGCTGCGATCCCTACGTCTATTTCCACCGCGTGCGCCCCTGGATCCACGGCTGGGCCAACAACCCGGCGCTGAACGGCGGGCTGATCTATGAAGGGCTCTACGCTGGCCAGCCCCAGGCGCTGCGCGGCCAGACCGGTTCGCAAAGTTCGATCGTCCCGGCGATGGATGCGCTGTTCGGGGTAAAGCACAGCGACGATCCGCTGAAGGCCTTCCTCGATGAGCTGCACCATTACCGCCCGGTGCCGCACCGGCGCTTTATCGAGGATATCGGTGCCCGTTCACAGCTGCGGGATTTTGTCACCGGCTCAGGCAGCCAGAGCCTCAAGGACGCCTTCAACGCCAACCTCGAACAGGTCGCTCGCTTCCGCACCCGGCACCTCGAATATGCCGCCAGCTACATCAACAAGCAGGCCGGCTCGATCCCGGGCAACGACCCGGACGTTGGGACCGGGGGTACGCCGTTCATGAAGTACCTCAAGAAGCACCGGGATGAGAATGCGGCGCAGGTGATCTAAGCGTGTTGACGTCCCGGATCGACCCGGACGGCAATCACTCCGGCTTCTTCGCCACCGCCACCATCGCTGGCCGCAACAGCCGATCCTTGATCATGTAGCCGGCCTGCAGTTCCTGGATCACCGTGCCCGGTTCGGCATCGGCAGAGGGGACTTCGATCATCGCCTGGTGCTGGTTCGGATCGAGCGGCAGGCCAACGGCGGCGATGCGGCTGATGCCGTGGGCGGCGAAGGCCTTGTCGATTTCGCGGCCCGTGGCTTCGATGCCGGCGACGAGGTTCTTGAGCTTGTCATCCTCACGCAGTTCGGCCGGGATGGAATCGAGCGCACGGGCCAGATTGTCCGAGACCGAAAGGATATCGCGCGCAAACCCGGTGGCCGCATAGGCGCGGGCATCCTGGATGTCCTTTTCCAGGCGGCGGCGCACGTTCTGCGTTTCGGCCTTGGCGTAGAGCACTTCCTGCTTCGCCGCTTCAAGGTCTTCACGCAGCCGGTCAAGCGCTGCGCTCAGCTTGTCGGTTTCCTTGTCCAGCAGTTCGTCGGGTATGCCCGCCAGTTCGGCTTCCACCGCCGGGTCGCCCTGCGGTTTGGTATCGTCGGTCATGTGCTCAAAAACCTGTCTATCGGATCAGTTTGCCCAGCGACTGGGCTGTGAAGTCCACCATGGGGACTAGCCGCGCATAATTCAACCGGGTCGGGCCGATAACCCCCACCACGCCGACCACCCGGCCATCACGATCGCGGTAGGGCGAGGCGATCACGGCCGAACCTGAAAGCGAGAACAGGCGGTTCTCCGAACCAATGAAGATCCGGGTCGCCTCAGCCTCGCGCGCGGCATCGAGCAGGTCTGCCACAGACTGGCGATTCTCGAGATCGTCGAGCAATTGCCGGACCCGCTCGATATCGGTCAAAGCGCCTTCATCAAGCAGGTTTGCCTGGCCGCGCACGATCAGGACGGGGCGTTGCGCCGCATCCTCGCTCCACACGGCGAGCCCGCGTTCGACCAAGTCGCGGCTGGCGGCATCAAGCGCAGTCTGTCCTGCCGCAATCTCGGCCCGCATCGCCCGTGCCGCCTCGGCCAGGGTCCGCCCGGCGAGGTGCGCGGAGATATAGTTCGAAGCCTGCTCGAGAGCGCCGGGTGCCAGGCCGATCGGCAGTTCCACCACCCGGTTCTCAACCCCGCCATCGGCGCCCACCAGCACGGCGAGCGCCCGACCGGGAGCCAGTGGGACCAACTGCAAATGCTGCAAGCGCGGCTCGCGGCGCGGGACCATCACGACGCCGGCGGCGGCGGACAATTCGGACAGGATCGCACTGGTCGCCGTCAGCGCCGCCTCGATCGGCCCCGGCTGGCCCAGGCGGCTTTCGATCGCGGCGCGTTCCTCGGGCGTCGGCTCGGCCACTTGCATCATACCATCGACAAACAACCGCAGCCCCTGATCTGTCGGCATACGCCCGGCGCTGGTATGCGGCGCGGCCAGCAGGCCCAGCATTTCAAGCTCGTGCAGGACCGA
>JAJTFU010000105.1 GCA_021299075.1 Novosphingobium sp.
GATCGATGACGAGGAGCATTATGACCTGGTGTGGGACCGGGCGGTCTCGGTCCTGCTCACCGCGCACCAGCGGATGATCCGCGCGGCGCTGCCGCACCTGCGGCAGTCGTCCTCCCCCCGGATCGTCAATATCGCCAGCACCGAGGCGCTGGGGGCCACCTCGCGCAACAGCCCCTATGCGGCGGCCAAGGCGGGTGTGACCGGCCTGACCCGCGCGCTGGCGGTGGAGCTGGGCAAGGAGGGGATCACCGTCAACGCGATCTGCCCCGGCCCGATCATGACCGGCATGACCGAGAAGGTCAGCGCGACCGACAAGCAGGTCTTCGCCCACCGCCGCACCGCGCTGCGCCGCTATGGCCAGCCCGAGGAAGTGGCGCACATGACGCTAAGCCTGTGCCTGCCCGCCGCCAGCTATATCACCGGGGTGACGATCCCGGTCGATGGCGGGCTGATGGCGCGCAACGCATGAGGCAAGGCGTGATCGCGCGGTTGTTGCCGCCCGATCCCGGCGGCGCAGGTAGATCGCGCGCGGCGGCGTGGTTCCTGGTGCTCTACGGGGTGCTAATGGCGGTGCCGGGGCTGATCCATGCCTTCGCGCCCGATGGCGGGATCGGCACGATCGGCGGGGTCGACATGAGCAGCGACTTTGCCCGGATCCGCGCGATGGCAGCCTGGGCCGGGGTCACCCAGATCGCCCATGGCCTGGCCTGCATCGCGGTGGGGCTGCGCTATCGCGCGCTGGTGCCGCTGTTCCTGCTGATTGCGCTGGGTGAGCGGCTGGTGCTGAGCTGGTCAGCCTGGATCGCACACACGCCGCCGGGCGGGCACCACCCGCCGGCGCGCTATGGCGACCTGGTCAGCCTGCCGCTGCTGGTGCTGTTCCTGTGGCTGGGCCGCAGGCCGGGTAGCTGAGGGCCTCGAAGCGGTCGAGGCAATCCCTGAAGCAGAATCCGCTCGCCGATCTGTGACGGCTGTTGGTCGGGGACGAAGGACGTTGGTCGAACTTAATTGGTCTGAGCTCCCCCGCGGAGCCTAGGCCCGCATCCAGGAGGCCGCCTTGTGGGGAGGGCGGTGAGTTGGATGGATTGCCCGTCGCGGCGCAGGGGATCGCGCGGCAGGCAATGGGAGAATGACTGATGCTCGCGAAGACCCCTGCCGCAGCGCTGCGCCGCGCTGCCCCGCCGCTGTGGATCGGCCTGCTGGCCTGCACCGCGCCGGCCCTGGCTGCTGCACCCGATGACCCGGCCGAAGTGCCGCCGCCCAGCGCTGCTGTTTCGGAAGGCGAGAGTGCCAGCCGGACCAAGGTGTACCAGGCGGGCTACTTC
This sequence comes from Novosphingobium sp., assembly GCA_021299075.1. Lineage (GTDB taxonomy): Bacteria > Pseudomonadota > Alphaproteobacteria > Sphingomonadales > Sphingomonadaceae > Novosphingobium. Next base: position 1,326 of record JAJTFU010000105.1, read on the forward strand.
ATGGCCTTTTCGCCCACCACCGCGCTCGACATGGTCCGCCGGGTGCCGGGCTTTGCGATCGAGGAGACCAATGGCGAGGTCCGCGGCTTCAGCGGCGCGGCCGGCAACGTGGTGTTCAACGGCGCGCGCGCCTCGTCGAAATCCGATGCGCTGGCGGCGCAGCTCGCCCGGATCCCCGCGCGCCGCGTGCTGCGGATCGAGGTGGCGCCGGGCGATGTCTATGGCTCTGACTTTGCCGGGCGCAGCCAGGTGCTCAACGTGGTGACCACCAAGGCCGGCGGAATCGACGGCAATCTCAAGGCCAGCGTGACCCGGCTGCACGACGGGCGGGCGACGCCCAACCTGGAAGGCGCGGTGGTGATCCGCAGCGGCCAATCAACCTTCAACCTTTCGGCCGAAAGCGGGCGGCGGGCGCAGACCGAGATCGGCTTTGACGAAGTCCGCCGGGCCAGCGACGGCGTGCTGCTGGAGCGGCGCGAGAAGCGCAACGAGATCACCGAGCGCAACCCGGCCTTCGCGGCGAGCTGGGCGCACGATGGCGGCACCAACAAATCGGCGCACCTCAACCTGCGCTATGCCCCGGGCGGGTTCGAGCTGCAGCAGTACAACCATGTGACGCCGCTGAACGGCCCGCAGCGCGAGGACCGGCTGACGCAGGCTTACAGCCCCAAGCGCTTCGAGATCGGCGGCGACGTGACGCGGCCGCTGGGCGGCGGGGCGATCAAGTTCGTGGCGCTGGCCAACCGGCGCGAGCGCGATGATTTCGATGCCTATTTCACCCGGCTCAACGATCAAGTGGTCGGCGGGTTCGAGCAGAACACGACCTCGCGCTATGACGAGGTGCTGGGGCGGCTGACCTGGACCCATCCCAAGGTGGCGGGCTTCGCACTCGAGCTGGGGAGCGAGGTGGCTTACAACAAGCTGACCAACGCGACCAACCTGTTCCTGCTGGGCCCCAATGGCGCGCGCAACCAGATCGACCTGCCGATTGACCGGGCGACGGTGGATGAGCTGCGCAGCGAAAGCTACGTCAACCTGGGGCGGCAACTGACGCCATCGCTGCGGCTCGATACGACGCTGGCCTTCGAAGTTTCGAAGCTGACAGTCAGCGGCGATACCAGCGCGGAACGCTCACTGAAGTTCTTCAAGCCGGGCATGACGCTCGATTGGAAAGCCGGAGGCGGCTGGCACGTCCAGGCTTCGATGCGGCGGCAGGTGGCGCAGCTCAACTTCTATGACTTTATCTCGGCCGCCGAGCTGGCGAATGACCGGGTCAACGGCGGCAATGCCAACCTGCGGCCGCAGCGGACCTGGGAAGCGCGGCTGACGGTGGAGCGGCCGGTGCTGGGCAAGGGCCAGGTGTGGCTGGAGGCCGGCTATGACTGGGCCAGCGATCTGCAGGACCGGATCCTGACGCCTGAAGGGTTCGATGCGCCCGGCAACATCGGCTCTGGCACCCGCAAGTTCGTGCAGGGCACGTTTGACGCCCCGCTCGACACGCTCGGCCTCAAGGGTACCCGGCTCAAGCTGACCGGCGGCTGGCAGGAGCATGCGGTCCGCGATCCGCTGACCGGGCAGGAACGCCCGTGGAGCGGCTTCCGCCCGGCCTGGAACTGGAGCGCCGAACTGCGCCGCGACGCGGCCAAATGGTCCTATGGCCTGCAGGTCTTCCGCGAGGCGACCAGCACGGTCTACCGCATCAACGAGATCGACCGGTTCTTCAATTCCGGCCCGTTCGGTATCGCCTTTGCCGAATTCCGGCCGGACAAGAAGACCACGATCCGGCTCGATGTCGAAAACGTGTTCGATGTGGCCGGGCAGCGCGAACGGACCTTCTTCGACCCGGACCGCCGCCAGACGCTGGCCTCGGCCGTCGAGTTCCGTCACCGCGACGCCCACGCCGCGGTGACGCTCTCAGTCAACCGCACCTTCGGCGCGGGTTAGGCCTTAAGCCGGGTAGCTCAGCGCCTCGAAGCGGTCGAGGTGATGGTCGATCGAGCCGAACTGGCCTTCGATCATCGTCCCGCGCTTGAAGTAGTGGCCGATTGCCAGTTCCATGGTGATGCCGATGCCGCCGTGGGTCTGGATCGCGTTCTGGCCGACGAATTTCAGGCTCTTGCCGACCTTGGCCTTGGCCATCGAGACGGCAGCCTTGCGGGCGTCAGCGGCTTCGTCGAGCTTCAGCGTGCCCATCAGCGCCATTGAGGAGACCTGCTCGGCCTCGACGAACATGTCGCTCATGCGGTGCTGCAGGACCTGGAACTTGCCGATCGGCTGGCCGAACTGCTTGCGCTGCTTGGTGTACTCGACCGTCTGGTTGACCATCGTGCGGGCAATGCCAGAGGCTTCGGCGCAGACCGCCACGGTGGCCTCGTCAACCACGCGCTCGATCAGGTCGATCCCTCCGGTCAGCAGGGCCTCGCCCGGAATGGCGACGTTCTCGAAGTAGACTTCCGAGGCCATGAAGCCGTCGACCGTCGGATAGTCGCGGCGGGTCACGCCGGGGCGGTTGGCCTCGATCAGGAACAGCTCAACGCCGGCGCGGTCACGGCGGCCGCCGCCGGTGCGGGCGGTAACCAGCAGGTGCGTCGCCCAGGGGGCGGCATAGACCACGCCCTTGTGGCCGTTGAGGATATAGCCGGCGCCATCGGCCTTGGCCGTGGTGCCGATGTCGGCCAGGTTATAGCGGCCCTGCGGTTCGGCATAGGCGAAGGCGATGATGGCATCGCCGCTGATGATCGCGGGGATGGTCGCTTCGGCCAGGGCGCCGCCGGCGTGCTTCAGCGCGCCGCCGCCGATCACCACGGTCTGCAGCCACGGCTCGATCGCGATGACCTTGCCGAACTCTTCCATCATGATCATGTTTTCGATCGCGCCGCCGCCCATGCCGCCATGCTCTTCGGCAAAGGGCGCGCAGGTCAGGCCCAGCTCGGTGGCAATCGCCTTCCAGATGCCCGGATCGCGCCCGGTCGGGCTGGCCAGCATCTTCTTGCGGCTTTCGAAATCATAGGTGTCAGCCAGGAACCGAGCGAGGGTTTCGCGCAGCATGCCCTGGGTTTCGTTGTAGCTCAGATCCATTGGATAAATTCCTCGTCCCTCGCTTGCCCGTCCGCTGAGCAGCGGGGAGCCAGGTAATCCCGGCTCCCCGCCGAAGCGGAACTGACAAGCCCCAGTTTAAATTGGCCCCAGTTTAATGCGTGATCAGAGGCCCAGCACCATCTTGGCGATGATGCCGCGCTGCACTTCGTTCGAACCGCCATAGATGGTGGTCTTGCGGACATTGAAATAGCTCGGCGCGGTGCGGTGGGCCCAGTCGGGACCGATCGGGTGCTCGTTGTCGCCCTCGCCAAAGCCGCGGAAGTAGGGCGCGCCATAGTGGCCGGCCGCTTCCAGCGCGAGTTCGGTGATCCGCTGCTGGATTTCCGAACCCTTGATCTTGAGCACCGAGCTTTCCGGCCCCGGACCCTTGCCAGCGGCTTCGCCTGCCAGGGTGCGCAGCTCGGTATATTCCAGCGCGGTCAGGTCCATTTCCAGCTCGGCCACCTTGCGGCGGAAGAACGGGTTGGACAGGAGCGGCTTGTCACCGTCCATTTCGGTCGTGGCGATTTCCTTGATCTTCTCGATCCCGCGCTTCGAACCCGCGACGCCGGCAATGCCGGTGCGTTCGTGGGCGAGGAGGAACTTGGCGCAGGTCCAGCCCTTGTCCTCTTCGTAGACGCGGTTCTCGATCGGTACGCGCACGTTGTCGAGGAACACCTCGTTCACTTCGTGCTCGCCGCCCAGCGTGATGATCGGGCGCACTTCGATGCCAGGGGTCTTCATGTCGATCAGGAGGAAGCTGATGCCTTCCTGCTGCTTCACGTCGGGATTGGTGCGGACCAGGAAGAAGCCCCAGTCAGCGTGCTGGGCCATGGTGGTCCAGGTCTTCTGGCCGTTGACCACATAGTGATCGCCATCACGCTCAGCCTTGGTGCGGAGCGAGGCGAGGTCGGAGCCGGCGCCCGGTTCCGAATAGCCCTGGCACCACCAATCCTCGCCCGACAGGATGCGGGGCAGGAACTTGGCCTTCTGCTCGGGCGTGCCGAAGGTGTAGATCACCGGGCCGACCATCGACAGGCCGAAGGGCATCAGCCGGATGCAGTCGGCGCGGGCGGTTTCTTCGGAGAAGATGAAGCGCTGCGTCGCGGTCCAGCCGGTGCCGCCGTATTCCACCGGCCAGGCCGGGGCGACCCAGCCCTTCTTGTGGAGGATGCGGTGCCAGGAGAGGAAGTCCTCCTTGGAGAGCTCGTCGCCCTCATCCTGCTTGCCGCGCAGTTCGGCCGGATAGTTCTCGGCAATGAAAGTCCGAACCTCGTCGCGGAAGGCAAGGTCTTCGGGGCTGAAATCGATGTCCATGGTCCTCGATCCTCTGATTATGCAGTTGCCGCCAAAATGGCCCGGATTTGCACGCGTAGCAAGGATCGGTTGCAAGGCAGGACCAAAGACCTAAGCGGGCGCGAAGCTGTCGTTACGGCATGCTGGCCTTGGGGCGGGCGGGCGTGGTTGGCAGGTTCCGCCGCAATCGCTAGCAACAGTGGCAGGAGGGCCTTCTTATGCGCCGAATCGCTCTGGCACTTGCCACCATCCTGCCGCTTGCGGCCTGCGGGCAGGAGCCCGCCCAGCAATCGCCTGACCAGGCCGCGGCCGAGGCTGCCGCCAAGGCGCCGCAGCCCGAGCCTGGCCAATACCGGGTGACGATGACGGTCAGCAACATCGCCTTTCCCGGGATGGACGGCGCGATGAACGAAAAGGCCAAGTCGATGTTCGGCGGCACCGGCCAGACCAGCGAGTTCTGCCTGACCCCGGCCGAAGCCCAGAAGGGGCAGGAAGAGTTCTACAAGCGCACCGCCGAGGGTGACTGCAAGTACGAGAAGTTCAGCGCCACGGGCGGATCGATCGATGCCGTGATGGTCTGCCAGACCGGCAAGGGCATGACCGCGCGGACCGAAATGAAGGGAACGTTTAGCCCGGTCCGCTCCGATCTTACCCTCAAGACCCAAAGCCAGGTCCCCGGCGCGCCCGGCGGAGGCATGTCGATGGATGCCCGGATCGTATCGGAACGCATTGGAGACTGCACTTGAGCCACCCCTACCAGTTCAACCGCGCCATTTCCCGCCGCCCCGGTGCCTCGGTGGTCAAGGGCCTGCGCGCCGGGGGTGGGCCCGATCCCTCGCTCGAAGGGGTGCTGGCCGAACACGCCGCCTATGTTGCGGCGCTGGAGGCGGCCGGGCTGGCGGTGACGCTGCTCGATCCGCTGGAAGACTTTCCCGACGCGATCTTCGTCGAGGATCCCGCGCTGGTCTTCCCGGACTGCGCGATCCTGCTGAACCCCGGCACGGAGAGCCGCGCGGGCGAGGGAGCCTTCCTGCGCCCGACGCTGGCGGCGATGTTCGAGACCGTGCTCGACCTGCCCGAAGGCCACGCCGATGGCGGCGACGTGCTGGCGATGGACGGCGCGGTCTATATCGGCCTGTCCGCCCGCACCGACCGCACCGGGGCCGAGGCACTGGCGCGATTGCTGGAAGGTACCGGGCGCAAGGCCGTGGTGGCCGAAACACCGCCTTCGGTCCTCCACCTCAAAACCGCCAGCTCGATCGTGGATGAAGAAACGATCCTCGCCACCCGCGAACTCGCCGCCAGCGGCGTCTACAAGGGCTACCGCGTGCTGGAGATCCCGGCGGGCGAGGAAGCCGGCGCCAACGTGCTGCGCGTCAACGACACGATCCTGGCCGGCAGCCGCTTCCCGCGCATCCTGGACCTGCTGGACGGGCATGGGGCGAAGGTGGTCTGCCTGGAAAACAGCGAGATCGAGAAGATCGACGCCGGGTTTACCTGCATGTCGTTGCGGTGGTTTGGGGGGTAGCCGCTGTCCGTAACTCCCGGAGTGCAAAGGCACCCGTCACCCCGCACTTGATGCGGGGTTAGGCTTGTTCTTGTGACGCGGCGCAAGCCCGCAGGAAGAAAGCCCAGCCCCGGATCAAGTCCGGGGTGACGAAATGGGGCGATGGAATTGTGTGGATCGCAAGGTTTGCCTTCCTGAACTTCACACCCAATATACCTCCGATGCATTCCGCCACGCCTTCCCCGAAACCATCGCGGCCGGTCGATGCCTTCGAGCCGATCGAGCGCGTCACAAACCGGCTGGTCGGGGCAGCCTTTTCTCCGCATCGGCACGATACCTACACCGTCGCTTTGACCATGGCTGGGGTGCAGGCGTTCAACTATCGCGGGGCGATGCGGCATTCGCTGCCGGGTCAGGTGCTGAT
>JAJTFU010000106.1 GCA_021299075.1 Novosphingobium sp.
GCCGAGCAGGACCAGGGTGACGCGGATGCCGCGATGGATCGGCAGCACCCGGCCGAGCAGCCGTGCACCGCCATCGATCATCGCGGCAAAGACCATCCCGCCGAAGATTACCAGCAGGGGCTGGGCCAGCACCACGACCAGCGCCGCCAGCCCGACCATGCCGATCCAGACAAAGGCACGCTTGGCCTCATGCCGCAGCAGCGGGTCCGAGATGTCGGTCGGCCCGACCGCCGCCGGGCCCTTTGGCACTGGCTTGCGGGCGCGGCGGCCCTTGGCCGGGGATTCGCTGGCAGCTTCGGTCATCGCGGCAGTTCTCCGCCTTATTTGCCCTGCGGCGTGTGGACCGGGCGGAGGCTGCGCCAGGCGCGGTCGCCGCGCAAGGCGCCCCACCAGCTCAGCGGGTTCCAGGTCTCACTGCCGTTGAGGCTGAATGTGGTGAACTCCGCCCGCCCGCCAACGTCATAGAGCGGGACCGGCCCGCCGAGACCATTTTCCCAAAGCGCAGCGCGGCTGTCGGCCGAATGATCGCGGTTGTCGCCCATCAGGAACACGTGGCCGTCGGGCACCGTGATCTCGTCCATGTTGTCGAGGCTTTGCTGCATGTGGTCGATCACGATGTAGCTCGCCCCGTTGGGCAGGGTCTCGCGGAAAGCGGGGATTTCATAGACCACCCGGCCCGATGGCAGGCGGACGCGGTAGTTCTGGAAATAGGTATAGCACGAACCGCCATCGCAGGTCAGTTCCGGGTCCTCGGGCAGCTGGACCGACGGCTCGACCGCGCGCGGCACCGGCTTGCCGTTGAGGATGATGATCCCGTCCTTCACCGCGATCCGGTCACCCGGGCGGGCAACTACGCGCTTGATCAGGTCTTCCTCGCGGTTGGCGGGGACGACGATGACGATATCGCCATAGTCGGGCGTACCGCCCAGCACCCGCCACTGGCCGCGCGGCAGCAGATGGAAGCTGACCGAGGACCAGTTGAAGCCATAGGGAAACTTCGAGACGACCAGCCGGTCACCCACCAGCAGATTGGGCATCATCGAGATCGAGGGGATGTAGAAGGGCTTGGCCACGAAGCTGTGGAAGGCCAGCACGGCCAGCAGCATCAGCGAAAGGCTCTTAACCTCGGCCAGCCAGTTGACCTTTTCGGGCTTGTCCGCGTCTGCGGGGGCGGGAGTGTTAGCGTCTGTCATGGGTACCGTCATTTGGGGCGGGCCTCGATGATTACAAAGGCCTGAGCCCAGGGATGGTCGTCAGTAAGCGTCAGATGCACCACGGCTTCATGGCCGGGCGGCGTGATCTCGGCAAGCCGTGCCGCCGCCCCGCCGGTGAGCGCCAGGGTCGGCGCGCCGGAGCGGGCGTTGACCACGCCGATGTCCTTCATGAACACCCCGCGCTTGAACCCGGTGCCAACCGCCTTGGAAAAAGCTTCCTTGGCGGCAAAGCGTTTGGCCAGGGTGCCGGCCTTGGTGAAGGGCCGCGAATTGCCCTTGGCCTGCTCGATCGCGGTGAACACGCGCCGCTCGAATTTCTCGCCAAAGCGGTTCAGCGAATTCTGGATCCGCTCGATGTTGCACAGGTCAGAGCCGATGGCGATGATCATCGCGCTGACCTCATCGTGCGGCATCCATCAGCTCGCGCATGCGTAGCACGGCCGGTTCGAGTCCGCAGAAGATTGCTTCGCCGATCAGATAGTGCCCGATATTGAGCTCAGCGATCTGCGGGATCGCGGCGACGGGCTGGACGTTGTCATAGGTCAGGCCGTGGCCGGCGTGGGGTTCGATCCCGTTCTTGGCAGCGAGTGCTGCCATGTCGGCCAGCTTCTTCAGTTCGGCGGCGCGGGCCTCGCCCTCGGCATGGGCATAGTCGCCGGTGTGCAGCTCCACCACCGGCGCGCCAAGCTGGATGGCGGCCTCGATCTGGCGCTCGTCCGGGCCGATGAACAGGCTGACGCGGATCCCTGCATCGCGCAGGCGGCTGATGATTGGGACCAGCCGGTTGTGCTGGCCGGCGGCATCGAGCCCGCCCTCGGTCGTGCGCTCCTCGCGCCGTTCGGGGACGATGCAGGCGGCGTGCGGTTTGTGGCGCAGCGCGATCTCCAGCATTTCGTCGGTCGCGGCCATTTCCAGGTTGAGCGGCAGGCCGGTGGCGGCCTGGATCCGGGCCAGGTCCTCGTCGCGGATGTGGCGGCGGTCTTCGCGCAGGTGCACGGTGATCCCGTCTCCGCCGCAGGCCGCAACGATTTCAGCGGCGCGAACCGGATCGGGATGATCCCCGCCGCGCGCGTTGCGGATCGTCGCCACGTGATCGATGTTCACGCCCAGTCTAAGCGGGTTGGGGCGAAGGCGATCGTTCATGGCTTCTCCAGTGGGCAGGCTGCGAGGCTGAGCATGTCATATGAAAAGCCCGCGCCTTGCCAGATCTCGCCAAAATCGAACTCGGCCTGGTCTGTAAAGAGCGCAACGGCAATTTCCGGCTCAGGCAGAATAAAATTGCGCACCTGGACGCCCCCGATCGAGCCGCGCCGCTCAATAATGCGCATCGGCTCTTTGCATCCCTTCAGCTTCGCCGAAAATGACCATTGGCCAAGCGCGAGAAAGCCCAGTTCAGGCTTGCCGTCCCAAAGCTCTTTCATCGCCGCTTGCGGCAGGTAAGTCCCGGTCGCGAGATAGATATCGAACCATAGCAGATCGCCGATGGTCCCATAAAGCCCGCCTGCCGCGCCATAGCTGGCGATGTCTCTTTTGGCTTCGGGCTTGCCGCCCACAAACCCGGGCCATGGCTCGACTGCGGTTGGCGTAGCGGTGATGCTATCCATTCCGAGAAGGGGCGCGGTAAAAGGACTGGTGCTGTTCCTGTTGGTGAAGGTCCTGCGGATGCGCGCGCTGACCAGCTCCTGCCAGGTCTTGCCAGTCACAGCCTCCAGCAAGGCGCCCGCGACAATATAGTCGCAGTTGTTATAGGACCAGTTGCCGCCCGGCTTGGCCTTGGGTTCACCGGCGCAATAACCGGTCAACGGATCGCGGCTGCCGCTGAAATCGGCGGCATAGTATGACGGCACGCCATCGGCATTGGCGGGGGTATCATCCGGATTGGGAAGGCCGCTTTGGTGCCGAAGCAGCTGGCGTACTGTGACCCGGCGGGCATTGGGAGATTGAAAAGCGGGCAGATACTTTGCGACTGGTTGATCAAGGTCGATCCGCTTGGCCGCAACTTCCTGCATGACCAGCAGGGCGGTGACCTGCTTGGTGACCGAGGCCCAGCGCCACAGACGGCCGGCCTCGAGCACCTTGCCGGTGGCATCCTGTGCGGCCATGACCGACATCGGCGAGCCTGAACCGGGATAGCCTCTCAGATTGACGTAATGCGCCGCTCCGGCTTCACCGCTGAAGCCAGCCTGCTTCATCAGCGCGCGTTGGCCATTCATGAAGGCGAGCACGCCTTCTGCGCCTCGCTTCGATTTCTCGCGACGCTCCAACTGGTCTGGCGTGAGCACCCGGGGCGTAGCCTGCGGCGCTGGCGGGCTGGGTGCGTAGGTGGTCTGCGCACAGAGCGGGGCGGCAGCCGTTGCGAATACTAGCCAGGCGAGGCGGGAAGTCAGCCGCTCAATCCTTCCGGCTGCCCGGTTTGATCGCCTTGGTTGCCGCCAGTTCTGGAGGTAGTTCGTCGGGCGCATATGTGGGGAAGTTGATGGCAATCAACGGGAAAAACGGCACGCCCAGATCGACCGACCCGGCAGAGCGGTCGACCAGCGCCGCAGCCGCGATCACTTCGCCGCCGGCCTCGCGGATGCAATCCATCGCCTCGCGGCTGGAGAGGCCGGTGGTCACCACGTCCTCGACCATCAGGACCTTTTCGCCCGGTTCGATGGTGAAACCACGGCGCAGTTCGAAGGTGCCGGTGGGGCGCTCGACAAAGATCGCTTCCACTTCCAGCGCGCGGCCCATCTCATGGCCGATGATCACGCCGCCCATTGCGGGGGAGACCACCTTGGCAATGTCCTTGCGCAGCTCGCGCGGGATTCGCTGGGCCAGGGCGATTGCCAGCCGCGCGGCCCGCGCCGGGTCCATCAAAACACGCGCGCATTGCAGGTAGTGGGCGCTGTGGCGGCCCGAAGAGAGCAGGAAATGCCCTTCGAGCAGTGCCTTGCTGGCGCGGAACTCTGCCAGAACCTCTTCATCCTGCATGGGAAATCATATCCTTGTCCGGTACTGCCCCTACGGCATTGCCCGAAGTGCCGGGTTGGCTGCGGGCATCATCAAAAATATCCCCTAGAGGCGCTTGAGGTGCCCCGCAAGCGCGCGTATAGGCCCCAGCAAATCTGGACTCCCTCGGGGCGGGAGACGGGCTTGGCCCTGCTCTTGCCGTCAATGAGAAAGCGAAAGTAGCGCTACGATGACACTGGTTCGAACCGCCCGCGCCGCGGGACATGCGATCAAGGCAATCGGTCTCTCCCTGGCCCTCGCCGCGCTGCCACAAGCTGCCCTGGCCGCTCCGGCGGCCGCTGCTGCTCCGGCAGCCGAAGCCGCTGCCAGCCCGGCGGCTGCGGCCCCTGTTGCTGCTGCTCCGGCTCCGGCCGCTGCGGTTGCTGCCGCTACCCCGGCGGCACCCGCCGCTCCGGCCGTCGATCCCAACGATCCGCGCTTCCAGATCGCTCCGGGTGGCTACACCCCGATGGCGCCGACTCCGGGCAAGGGCATGCCGGTCGCCAAGGGCATCCACCTGCAGGACCAGTATTCGCCGACCGGTGAATATGCCCGCTGGATGCACGATGCCTTCCTGATGCCGATCATCACCGTGATCTCGCTGTTCGTGCTGGGTCTGCTGCTGTGGGTGGTCGCGCGCTTCAACAAGCGCAAGAACCCGGTCGCCTCGAAGACCAGCCACAACACCCTGCTCGAAGTGATCTGGACCGGCCTGCCGATCCTGATCCTGGTCGCAATCGCCGTGCCCTCGGTGACGCTCATCGCCAAGCAGTACAAGCCGGCCCCGGCCAAGGCCGTGACCATCAAGGCCACCGGCAACCAGTGGTTCTGGACCTATTCCTACCCGGACAACGGTGGGTTCGAAGTGATTTCGAACATGCTGCCGGAAGAAGAAGCCAAGAAGCGCGGTGAACCAACCCATCTCGCGGCCGATTTCCGCATGGTCGTTCCGGCTGGTGAGCCGATCCGCCTGCAGGTAACTGCCGCCGACGTGATTCACGCCTTCGCGGTGCCCTCCCTGTGGTCGAAGCTCGACGCCGTGCCGGGCCGGATCAACGAGAAGGTGCTCTTCGTCAAGGAGCCGGGCGTCTATTACGGCCAGTGCTCTGAACTGTGCGGCGCCCGTCACGGCTACATGCCGATCGTGGTCGAAGCCCTGCCGCGGCCCCAGTACAACGCCTGGGTCATGACCCAGGCTGGCGGCAAGATCGACGGTCTGCCCGAAGCGCCGGCTGCTGCCGCTCCGGCCGCCGCGCCCGCCGCTGCTCCCGCCGCCGCCGCTCCTGCTGCTGCTCCCGCCGCCGCGCCGGCCTCGGCCGCCTAAGCCAGAATTAGAAGGACAAGGGTTCCATCATGGCTACTACCGCCGAACACTTCCAGGCCCACGACGACGCGGCCCATCACGACGCTGACCACAAGCCGGGCTTCTTCGCCCGCTGGTTCATGTCGACCAACCACAAGGACATCGGGACGCTGTACCTGATCTTCGCGATCTTCGCGGGGCTGATCGGCGGCGCCTTCTCGGGCATGATGCGCCTGGAACTGGCTGCTCCTGGCATCCAGTATCTCGATACCTTTGCCCGCTGGTTCGGCGAGGCCAACCCCAGCTTTGACCAGGCGCTCCACATGTGGAACGTGCTGATCACCGCGCACGGCCTGATCATGGTGTTCTTCATGGTCATGCCGGCGATCATCGGCGGTTTTGGCAACTGGTTCGTGCCGATCATGATCGGCGCGCCGGACATGGCCTTCCCGCGCATGAACAACATCTCGTTCTGGCTGACCGTGGCGGGCTTCGTCTCGCTGATGCTCTCGGCCTTCGTGCCGGGCGGCACGGGACTGGGTGCCGGGATCGGCTGGACCGCTTACGCACCGCTCTCGACCTATGGCGCGACCGGGCCGTCGGTGGACTTCGCGATCTTCTCGCTGCACCTCGCCGGTGCGGCTTCAATCATGGGCGCGATCAACTTCATCACCACCATCTTCAACATGCGTGCGCCGGGCATGACCCTGCACAAGATGCCGCTGTTTGTCTGGTCGGTGCTGGTTACCGCCTTCCTGCTGCTGCTGGCGCTGCCGGTCCTCGCCGCGGCGATCACCATGCTGATCACCGACCGCAACTTCGGCACGACCTTCTTCGATCCGGCCGGCGGTGGTGATCCGGTGCTCTACCAGCACCTGTTCTGGTTCTTCGGTCACCCCGAAGTGTACATCATGATCCTGCCGGGCTTCGGCATCATCAGCCAAATCGTCTCGACCTTCTCGAAGAAGCCGGTGTTCGGCTACCTCGGCATGGCTTACGCCATGGTCGCGATCGGTGTGGTCGGGTTCGTGGTCTGGGCGCACCACATGTACACCACCGGCATGAGCGTGAATACGAAGCTCTACTTCACCCTGGCCACCATGGTGATCGCGGTGCCGACCGGCATCAAGATCTTCAGCTGGATCGCCACGATGTGGGGCGGCAGCATCGAGTTCAAGTCGCCGCTGGTCTGGGCGATGGGCTTCATCTTCCTGTTCACCGTCATGACACCTACTACGTGGTGGCGCACTTCCACTACGTGCTGTCGCTGGGGGCGGTCACCGCGCTCTTCGCCGGGTTCTATTACTGGTTCCCGAAGATGAGCGGCCGGATGCACTCGGAATTCCTGGCGCACCTGCACTTCTGGGTGTTCTTCGTCGGCGTGAACACGATCTTCTTCCCGCAGCACTTCCTGGGTCTGCAGGGGATGCCGCGCCGCTATCCGGACTACACCGAGGCCTATGCCTACTGGAACGAGATCTCCTCGATCGGTTACGTCATCATGGCGAGCTCGCTGGTGATCTGGTTCGTCAACATCATCTATGCCTACACCATGGGCAAGAAGGCTGAAGCCAACTACTGGGGCGAAGGTGCGACGACGCTGGAATGGACCCTGTCCAGCCCGCCGCCGTTCCACCAGTTCGAAACCCTGCCGGTGATCGAGGACAAGGGTCACCACTAAGACCCGGTCCGTCCGAACCGACTGGACAGAATCCGCCCCGGCCCGCAAGGTCCGGGGCGTTTTCTTTGGAGCGATACCGATGCCTGAATTCCGGATGGTCGATTGCGGTGAGGTCTTCCTGCGCTGTGCCATCGAAGGCCCGGCGCCCGGCTCCGCGCCGCTGACGATCATGGTCCATGGCTTTCCGGAAAGCTGGTATTCGTGGCGGCATCAGCTGGGGCCGGTCGCTGCGGTCGGTTACACAGCCTGCGCCATCGACGTGCGCGGCTATGGCGGTTCGGACAAGCCGCAACCGGTCGCGGCCTATAGCCTGGAGGCCATCGCTGCCGATCTGATCGGCCTGGCTGATGCCCTTGCGCCGGACAGCCGCGTGGTGCTGATCGGACACGACTGGGGTGCGCCGATCGTCTGGAATACGGCCTTTACCAATCCGCAGCGGATCAGCGCCGTCGCCGGCCTCTCGGTGCCCTTTGCCGGTGCGCCGCTGCGCCCGTTTACCGAGGTGTTCCGCGAACACTTCACCAGCCAGGGTCGGTTCTTCTACCAGGAGTTCTTCCAGGAACCCGGCGTTGCCGAGGCCGAGGCCGAGGCCGATCCGCGCGATTTCGTGGCGCGGATGATGTATTCGATCTCGGGCGATGTTCCGCCGGGGGACTATTGGTCAAAGCCGCTCGGCGCGACCTTTCTGCAGGGCCTCCCCGATCCGCAGCCGGTGCCTTGGCTTAGTGAGGCTGACCTCGATTATTACGAGGGCGAATTCAAGGCCTCTGGCTTCCGGGGGCCGCTCAACCGCTATCGCAACCATGAGCGCGATTATGAATGGTTGAAGCCCTGGCAAGGCAAGCAGCTGGAGCAGCCCTGTCTGTTCATCGGCGGCAGCCGCGATCCCGCCACCAGCCTGTTCGGCGCTGTTGCAGACCCTGTAGCCATGATGCGGATGTTTGCGCCGAAGGTTGAAGGGCATGTCCTCGAAGGCGTAGGCCACTGGACCCAGCAGGAGCGGCCGGAAGAAGTGAACAGACTGCTCATCGATTGGTTGAAGCGACTCTAAGGCGCGACTATAGGCCCATCCAACCATGACCGCTGCCAGCCAATCTGCCCCGGCCCTGCCGACCGACTGGCGCGACTTTTTCGCGCTGACCAAGCCGCGCGTGATGAGCCTGGTGATCTTCACCGGCCTGTGCGGTCTGCTCGCTGCGCCGGTGCCGGTGAACCCGGTGCTGGGCTTTACCGCCATTCTCTGCATCGCGGTGGGCGCTGGCGGTTCGGCCGCGCTCAACATGTGGTGGGAAGCGGACCTTGATGCCCAGATGAAGCGCACCGCCGCGCGGCCGCTGCCAGCCGGGCGGATGGCTCCCGAATCGGCGCGCGATTTCGGGTTGGTCCTGTCGTTCTTCTCGGTCCTGATGATGGCCGTGGGCGTTGGCTACCTGGCCGCAGCGGTCCTTGCCTTCTCGATTTTCTATTATGCCGTGATCTATACGATCTGGCTCAAGCCGCGCACGCCGCAGAACATCGTGATTGGCGGCGGGGCGGGGGCCTTTCCGCCGATGATCGGCTGGATCGCTGCCACGGGCGACATCACGCTGATGCCGATCCTGCTCTTCGCGATCATATTCTTCTGGACCCCGCCGCATTTCTGGGCGCTCGCGCTGTTTGTCGAGACCGACTACGCGAAGGCGGGGATCCCGATGATGCCGGTGGTGGCCGGCCGTCATTCGACCCGGCGTCAGATCCTGGTCTATGCGGTCCTGCTGGTGCCGCTTGCCATGCTGCCCTTCTGGATCGCCGGGGCGGGCGTGGTCTACGGGGCTTCGGCCCTGGTACTTTCGGCGATCTTCCTGGTGCTGGCGCTGCGCGTTGCGGTGTTTCGGCAAGGGGTGGGGGAAACCGACATGGGACCCGAAAAGCGTCTGTTCGCTTTTTCGGTGTTCTACCTTTTCGCCCTGTTCGCTGCCCTGGTGGCGGACCGCTGGATCATGGGACCATACGCGTGACCAAGTTCCCCGAAGACCCCGAAACCGAACGCAAGCGCATCATCAAGCAGCGTAACCTGATCCTGGGTGGCCTGCTCGGTGCGATGGTCGTGCTGTTCTACTTCATCAGCATCGCCCGGATCGGAGGATAGTACCATGGCTGTCCTGACTCTGCCCAAGGATCCGAATGCCCGCACCGGTGTGCTCGCCCTGCTGGGCGCGGCGGCGATGCTTGGACTGGGCTTCGCCTCGGTCCCACTCTACCGGATTTTCTGCCAGGTGACCGGCTTTGGCGGCACGACCATGCGCGCGACCGAGGCTGAGGCTTCGGCGATCAAGGTCAGCAACAAGCTGATCTCGGTGCGCTTCGATGCCAATGTCGATCGCCAGCTGCCCTGGCAGTTCGCCATGGAGCAGACCACGCAGGAACTGCGGATCGGTTCGCGCAAGATGGCCTACTATTCGGCCAAGAACCTGTCGGACCAGCCAGTCACCGGGATCGCCTCGTTCAATGTCGAGCCGGAACTGGCGGGCAAGTATTTCCACAAGATCCAGTGCTTCTGCTTCAACGAGCAGACGCTGCAGCCGGGCCAGTCGGTCAACATGCCGGTGATCTATTATGTCGATCCGAAGATCCTTGAGGATCCGGAGACCAAGGACATCGAGCAGATCACGCTCAGCTACACTTTCCACAAGGCGGTAAATCAGCCCGTAAAGGCACTGGACCCGGCGCTAGCCGCGCGATAAGGGCGAGGCGAAATCATGCGTCGCGGGTCCGCCCACCGGCGCTTCAGGGGATCAATTGGGAACCACGCACATGGCCGGCACCAAGAACCACGATTATCACATTCTCGAGCCCGATATCCTGCCGTTCCTCGGCTCGGTCTCGGCGCTGCTTGCCACCAGCGGCGGCGTGCTGACCATGCACGACATGGCTGCCGGCAAGTATGTCCTGCTGGTCGGGTTCTTCGGCATCCTCTTCACCATGTTCCAGTGGTGGACCAAGGTTGTCCGCGAAGCCCATGAAGGTCACCACACGCCGGTCGTGCAGCTGCACCTGCGCTATGGCATGATCACCTTCATCGCTTCGGAAGTGATGTTCTTCGTCGGCTGGTTCTGGGCCTTCTTCGACTTCTCGCTGTTCCCCAGCGAGATCGCTGAAGTAGTTGGCGGACAGTGGCCGCCCAAGGCGATCGAAGCCGTGCTCGATCCCGTCGACCTGCCGCTGCTCAACACGCTGATCCTGCTGTGCTCGGGCACCACGGTCACCTGGGCGCACCATTCGCTGATCCACGGGGACCGCGATGGGTTGAAGAAGGGTCTGTGGGCCACCATTCTGCTTGGCATGCTGTTCACCAGCATCCAGGCCTACGAATACGCGGCCGCGCCGTTTGCCTTTGGTCAGAACACCTATGGTTCGGCCTTCTACATGGCGACCGGCTTCCATGGCTTCCACGTGCTGATCGGCACGATCTTCCTGATCGTCTGCCTGAAGCGCGCCTATAACGGGGACTTCACCCCCAAGCAGCACTTCGGGTTCGAAGCTGCCGCCTGGTACTGGCACTTCGTTGACGTGGTCTGGCTGTTCCTGTTTGTGGCCGTTTACGTCTGGGGTGGCTGGGGCGCGCCGATCCACTGATGGACCACGGCACAAGCCAACCAACGAAAGGGCAGCCCGGCATCCCCGCGGCTGCCCTTTTCGGTCTCTGCCCGGAATGCGGTAGCCGCACGCTGTTTGACGGCCCGGCCCGCTTCGCGCCGCGCTGCCGGGTGTGCGGGCTGGACTATGCGCAGTTCAATGTCGGCGATGGCCCCGCAGCCTTCCTGACCATGATTGTCGGTGCCTTGGTTGTCGGACTGGCGGTCTGGATGGAATTTGCCGTGCACCCGCCGTTCTGGCTCCACATTGTGGTGTGGGTGCCACTGGTGGCGGGTCTGACGCTGTTGGGTTTGCGGGTGAGCAAGGCTGCCCTGCTGGTGGCCGAATACCGGCGCAAGGCGATCGAGGCGACCAGCAGCGATTTGCGCCAGCCATGATCCGCCGCCTGCCGATTATCCCGACGGTCTTCGTCCTTGCCGCGGTCGGCGTAATGATCGTGCTCGGCTTCTGGCAGCTCGATCGCCGCGCCCAGAA
>JAJTFU010000107.1 GCA_021299075.1 Novosphingobium sp.
GGTGCACCAATCGCCTTCGCGATTGGCTAGCATCGCCGGCCCGCTCCCCCGGCCCAACCGCCCGATGAGGATACCCTTAGGGCGGTTGGGCCGGGGGAGCGGGCCGGCGATGCCAGGAAAGGCCGGATGGTCTTTCCACACCGACATCGGTTGACTTTCGCCTGACTCGTCCGTAACGGCGCGGCTCCAAGTTTTCAGCGGCCCGGCCGCACCCGAGGACATCATGAAGATTCGCAACAGCCTCAAGTCGCTCAAGGACCGCCACCGGGACAACCGCGTGATCCGCCGCCGTGGCCGGACCTATGTGATCAACAAGACCAACCGCCGCTTCAAGGCGCGCCAGGGCTAAGCCCTGTGCGGCAGGGCATCGGCCCTGCGCTGAAGTCTGTTCGGCCCGCCTCCGTCCAGGGGTGCGGGCCGAAACCGTTTTGACCTTCCGGATATGTCCATGAACCAGCGAATCGAAGCTGTGGTGTTCGATATCGGCAGAGTGCTGGTGCAATGGGACATGCGTGTCCTGTTCCGCCAGCTGCTGGGCGACGAGGCAGAGGTCGAGTGGGTCTATCGCAATGTGGTGACGGAAGCCTGGCACGGCCAGCATGACGCCGGGCGGCCAATCGCGGAGATGGTCGCCGAACGCAGCGCCGAGTTTCCGCGCTATGCGCCGGTAATCCGCGCCTATGCCGAGCGGTTCAACGATACCATTCCCGGCCCGGTCCCCGGCACGTCCGAACTGGTCGAGCAGCTCCACGAAATCGGCGTGCCGCTTTACGCAATCACCAATTTCGGCGCTGACACCTGGACCGATTTCCGCCCGACCTTCCCGCTGCTCGATCGCTTCCGCGATATTGTCGTCTCGGGCGTCGAAAAAATGGTCAAACCCGACCCGGCGATCTACGCGCTGGCGGCCCGGCGCTTTGGGCGCGATCCGGGCACCATGCTGTTCATTGATGACAGCCTGCCCAACGTGATTTCGGCGCGCGAATGCGGCTGGCATGCGCACCATTTCACCTCGGCCGACCTGCTGGCCGACGACTTGCGGACCCGCGGCCTGCTCTGAACCAAAAAAGAGGGCCCCCGTCTTGCGACGGAGGCCCAGCTGTTTGGGGGGCTGTAAGGAATGCCTGCCGGCAAGCGCCCGGAGTGGGGTGGGCGCTGGCCGGGTATTGCGTCAGGCGGCCGCGTTACAACGCGCGAGCTTGTCGGCGTCGAATTCGCCCTTGGGGGTGGCGAACTTGGTAACCTGACCAAAGGCCTTCACGACCCGGGTGCAGGTGTTGATCGGAGCAGCGCCATCGATCCGGCCGCTGCATTCGGTGCCATTGCAGGTCCAGTTCACGCCGTTGACAACCTTGGCGGCTTCGGCAGCCGGCGCGGCAAGGGTGGCGCTGTAGCGCGAGGCAGTCTGGGCCTGGGCAGTGCTGGTGGTCGCGGCAAAGCTGGCAATGGTGCCGACAACGGCAAGGCCGGCGGCCAGCAGGGTGCGCGAAAGCGGGTTGGCGGTGGCAGTCATGGTTCTTCCCCTATGCGTTTCTTGGTTCGTCACATTTGTGTCTGCACGCAGGGATCGAAGGAGTCCTGGGAGGGAGACACCGATTTGCGTTGCGAATCACTACCTATCAATATAGGTTTTCAGTTGCAACTAGAAACTGTGCAGCGCAGCATAGATTTTCTTGTCGGCATGTGAGCCAGTTTTGGGCTAGGATGCCGACCGAGGGACAAAGGGGACGACGACGATGGGCCTTCGTGAGCCGCTCGACGAGATCAACAACTGTGGCCTGCCCGCCGCCCTTGAGGTGATGGGCGAGCGCTGGTCATTTATGATCCTGCGCGCCGCTTTCAATGGCCTGCATCATTTCGAGGAATTCCTCGGCGCGCTGGGCATTGCCCGCAACATCCTGTCAAACCGCCTCGCCCGGCTGGTCGAACACGGTATCATGAAACGCCAGGCCCTGCCTGACGATCGCCGCAAGATCGAATACCGCCTGACCGAGAAGGGGTTGGACCTGCTGCCCGCCATGCTGGCGCTGCGCCAGTGGGGCGAAAAGTATGGCGCCGGCGTCCCTTCCAATCCGGTGCTGTGCGATGAACGCGACGGCATGCCGATCCAGCCGATCGCCATCCGTGCCCAGGACGGCCGGATGCTCAGCCCGATGGAACTGGAATGGCGTGACCAGGCCGACGTGAACTGGCCGGCGGACGACGCGTCCCGGAAACTGCGCGCGCTTTAACTGCGCCCCACCACGCGCCGATAACTGAGCGCTTCGGCCACATGGATGCGGCCGATCCCTTCACTGCCTGCCAGGTCGGCAATGGTCCGCGCCACGCGCAGCATCCGTGTATAGCCGCGCGCCGATAGCCGCATCGCCTCGGCCGCCTGCATCAGCAGCTTGCGCCCGGCCTCATCCGGCGTGGCATGCAATTCAAGCAGATCGCCGTCGAGCTGAGCGTTACTGGCCTTGCCAGTGCCTTCCAATCGCTCAACCTGTACAGCCCGCGCTGCCGCGACCCGCGCGGCCACTTCGGCGCTGCCTTCGCTCGGCGGCGGCAGGGCGAGGTCGGCGGCGCTGACCGGATCGACTTCGACATGCAGGTCGATCCGATCAAGCATCGGGCCGGAAACCTTGGCCTGGTAATCGGCCCCGCAGCGCGGCGCACGGCTGCAGCCCAGCGCCGGATCGCCCAGATAGCCGCAGCGGCACGGGTTCATCGCCGCCACCAGCTGCACCCGTGCGGGATAGGTTACATGGGCGTTGGCCCGCGCGACATCGACCGAACCGGTTTCGAGCGGCTGGCGCAGCGAATCGAGCACGGCGCGCTGGAATTCGGGCAGCTCATCGAGGAACAGCACGCCCAGATGCGCCAGGCTGACCTCGCCCGGCCGGACCCGCAGGCCGCCCCCGGTCAGCGCTGCCATCGAGGCGGAATGGTGCGGTGAGCGGAATGGCCGGGTGCGGCTGATCCGCCCTTCTTCCAGCGTGCCGGCGACCGAGGCAACCATCGACACCTCCAGCGCCTCGGCCGGAGTCAGCGGCGGCAGGATGCCAGGCAGGCAAGCCGCCATCAGGCTCTTTCCCGCACCTGGCGGGCCGATCATGAGCAGGTTGTGGCCGCCAGCTGCGGCAATCTCCAGCGCCCGCTTGGCCACTTCCTGGCCTTTCACCTGCTTGAGGTCCGGGCAGTGGGCGGGCGCCTCTACCTCCCCCGGGACCGGATCAGGCAGGCGGGCGGTGCCTTTGAGGTGATTGAGCAGGCTGATCAGGTCAGGCGCGGCAATGATCGGGATGCCGCTGGCCCAGCGAGCCTCTCCGCCCTGCGCTGCCGGGCAGATCAGCCCCTTGTCGGCACCCGAGGCATGGAGCGCGGCGAGCAGCACACCCGGCGTCGGTACGATCCGGCCGTCGAGCGCCAGTTCGCCCACCGCCACAAAATCGGCGATCTGCTCGGCATCGGTCACGCCCATCGCGGCCAGCAGCGCGAGGGCAATCGGCAGGTCATAGTGCGAGCCTTCCTTGGGCAGGTCGGCCGGCGATAGGTTGATCGTGATCCGCTTGGGCGGCAGCGCCAGGCCCATCGCGGCGAGCGCCGCGTGGACCCGCTCACGGCTTTCATTCACGGCCTTGTCAGGCAGCCCGACCAGGTTGAAACGCGGCAGGCCGGGCGCGATCTGGCACTGCACTTCGACCGCGCGGGCTTCAAGCCCGAGATAGGCAACCGTCTGGACCAGCGCGACCAAGCACACCCCCTGTTACAAGTACTTAGGTGATGCCGCGCAGGCGCGCGCCTGTCGAGAAAAAGCCGCTCCGGACCGGTGGTTACCCGAACTTAACCGATTGCCTTGGTAAAGCCGCAAGACGGCGCGCGCGATGACGGGGCATGATCCTGCGCCGCCTTGTCCTGTTCTTCACGCTCCTTGCCGCCGCGGTCCAGCCGCTGCGCGCCGAGGAAGTGGTGATCGAGACGGTGACCGAAGAGGTGATCGTCGAGCCGGCCGGTTCCGAACGCTTCGTCGGTCCGCTTCAGGCCCAAACGCCCAAGGGGATCGCCGCCTTTGGTCCGTTCCGCGTGCTCGACGCGACCCGCGCCGCGTTGGTCGACGTGACCGACAGCGCCAGCCCGGCCCAGTTTGCGGCCATGCTGCGGGCCTATCCGGGCATTTCGCTGATCGAGATGATCGAATGCCCCGGCACCGAGGATGACCGCGCCAACCTGCGGCTTGGACGAATGATCCGCGCCCGCGGGATCGCCACGCTGGTGCCGGCCGGCGGTTCGGTCCGCTCGGGCGGGGTTGAGCTGTTTCTGGCCGGGGCGCGCAGCATCGCCGACCCGGCGGCCGAGTTTGCGGTCCATTCCTGGGCTGATGAGGATGGCCGCGAAGCACGCGACTATCCCGCCGATGCGCCCGAGAATCGCGCCTACCTGGATTACTACCGCGAGATGGGCATGGCGCCTGGCCAGGCCCAGGCTTTCTATGCCATGACCAACTCGGTCCCGTTCCGCGATGCCAAGTGGCTCAGCGGCGCGGAAATGGCGCGTTGGGTCAGCCTGAACTGAGCGCGAATCCCTTGACTCAAGCGCAAGCGCCCTTTAACGGCCCGCCCCTGTAATGCGGTCGCCCACGCGGCGGCCCTTTTTGTTCGATTTTTCGAGGTTATCATGAAGCGCACCTTCCAGCCCAGCAACCTTGTCCGCGCTCGCCGTCATGGCTTCCGCGCCCGCACGGCCACTGTCGGCGGCCGCAAGGTGCTTGCCGCCCGCCGCGCGCGTGGCCGCAAGAAGCTCTCTGCCTGAGCGAATCACTGCCAATGTCCGTCCTTACGCGGCGGGCTGATTTTTTGGCTGCCAACCGGGGCTTGCGCATAGCACGCCCCGGTTTCGTGCTTTTGGCGCGCCCGAACGACGGCCAGGGCCTGCGCTATGGCATCACCGTTACCAAGAAGATCGGCAATGCGGTGGTGCGCAACCGCATGAAGCGCCGCTTCCGCGAACTGCTGCGCGAGATGCTGCCTGCCGCCGGCTTGCCCGATCACGACCATGTGCTGATCGGCCGCGAAGGCGGGGTTGAGCGCGAGTTTGGCCTGCTACGTGATGAGCTGGCCGCCGCGCTGACTCGCGCTGCCCAGGGCAAGGGCGATCCGCCCCGCAAACGCCGATGAAGCGCGTCCTGATCCTGATCGCTCGCGGCTGGCAGCTTGGCCCCTCGCGAATCCTCCCGCCTTCGTGCCGCTATGCGCCGTCCTGCTCGGAATATGCGATTCAGGCGGTGGAGAAATACGGCGCGATTAAGGGTGGCTGGCTGGCAGCGAAGCGGCTAATGCGCTGCCACCCGTGGGGTGGGCATGGTTATGACCCGGTGCCTTGAACTGCACCGCATGGCTCGCCACCTCCAACAATATCAAGACGACTAGGGGCCTTTCCTTGGAAAACCAGAACCAGCGCAACCTGATCCTGGCCGTGGTGCTGAGCGCACTGCTGCTGTTTGGCTGGGATGCGGGCGTCCGCTATTTCTATCCCAACGCCGGCAAGTCCAAGCCGGTTGCCAGCGCCAGCGAAAGCCCTGTGGCCAGCCCGAGCGGCGCGGCCAAGCCGACGCGCGAGGGCGGGCTGACAAGCGCCGCCGACATTGCCGAGGAAGCCCGCGACATCAAGACGATCCTGGCCACCCCCGGCCGGATCGCGATTGCCGCCCCGGGCCTGACCGGCTCGCTCAATCCGGTTGGCGGTGTGGTCGATGACCTGGTCACCGTCCGCCACACGGCCGCGCTCGATCCCAAGAGCGGTCCGCAGCGGATCTTTTCGCCTGCCGGCACCCCGGCGCAGCACTATGCCCAGTTTGGCTGGCTTGGCGCTCCCGGCACTGTGCCGGGTCCGCAAACCGTCTGGACCGCTCCCGCCGGTGCCAAGCTGACCCCGCAGACCCCGGTGACGCTGAGCTGGACCAATCCGACCGGCGCGACCTTTACCCTGACTTACAAGATCGACGCCGATTACATGCTGACGGTTGAGCAGGGCGTGACCAATGCCGGCACTGCGCCGCTGACGGTCGAGCCTGTTGCCCAGCTCAACCGCACCAAGAAGACCGCGGCGCTAGACAGCTTCAACGTCCACGCCGGCCCCTTCGGCGCCTTTGACGAAGTGGTCGATTTCGGCACCGACTATGACGACATCGCCGAAACCGGGAAGATCACCAAGGACGGCCGGACCGACTGGGTCGGCTTCACCGACGTCTACTGGATGTCGACCCTGATCCCCGAAGACAAGGCCCCCGCCAGCGCCGATTTCCGCACGCCGGGCCGCGATATCTTCCTGGCCAACCTGTTCTATCCGGAAGGCACTGTTGCCCCCGGCCAGACTCTGAAGCGCACCACGGGTCTCTTCGCCGGCGCCAAGGAAATGAAGGTGCTCGATCGCTATGAGGCGGACGGCATCGCCAAGTTCAGCCTGGCGATCGACTGGGGCTGGTTCCGCTGGTTCGAACGCCCGCTGTTCATGCTGCTTGATGCCCTGTTCCGCACCGTCGGCAACTTTGGCGTCGCCATCATCCTGCTGACGCTGATTGTGCGCGGGATCATGTTCCCGATCGCCCAGAAGCAGTTCGCCTCGATGGCCGCCATGCGCGCGATCCAGCCGAAGATGAAGGCGATCCAGGACCGCTACAAGGACGACAAGCCCAAGCAGCAGGAAGAGATCATGGCGCTCTACAAGAAGGAAGGCG
>JAJTFU010000108.1 GCA_021299075.1 Novosphingobium sp.
CGGGATCCTGATGTCGAGCCCGTCCGAAACCACCCTGATCGTGCTGGCAACGGCCTCAGCCGTGCAACTTATCAACGCCGAAGCCGCCCAGTTCTGGCAGACTGTCACCGCGATCGGCCTGACGATCACCCCGGGCCTTGCCTGGCTGGGCAAGCGGCTCGGCACGCGGGTCGAAGGGCAGCGCCCGATCGTCGACCTGCCGGAAGACGACGCCCCGCGCGCAATCGTGGTGGGGATGGGCCGGGTCGGTCGGCTGGTGGCCGATATGCTGCGGGTTCACGACAAGCCGTTCGTGGGGATCGACGGTGATGCCGACACCGTCATGCGCGCGCAGGTTGATGGCTATCCGGTTGTCTTCGGCGATGCTGCCTGGGAAAGCACCTTGCGCCGCCTGGGGATTGAACGGGCCAGCGCGATCATCCTGACCATGGACGAGCCGGTCGCCGTACAGCGGCTGGTCCGCAAGCTACGCGTGGCCCACCCCGACTTGACGATCATCGCCCGCGCCCGTGATGTCAGCCACGCCGCGCTACTCTACCGCGCTGGGGCGAGCCACGCCGTGCCGGAAACGCTCGAAAGCTCGCTGCAATTGTCGGAAGCCGTCCTTGTCGACCTCGGCGTGCCGATGGGCCCGGTCATCGCCAGCATTCACGAGAAGCGCGACGAATACCGCGCCCAGATCATGGAAGAGGGCGAGCTGGACGAGAAGCCCAGCCTGAAGAGTGCAACACTGCGGGAGCGCGGGGCCTGAACGGCTAGTCCTCGATCATACGCTGCGGCCAGGCCGACGCAGCACCTGCCAGAGCCCACAGGCCGAACGCGATCCAGGTGAGCTGGTAGGGAGCCGTTACCGGATCGACGGGATAGAGCGCAGCCCGGTAAAAGCACCAGGCGGCCAATCCCAGGCCGCCAATCTGCAGGGTAGGCCATAGGGTTCGCATCGAATCCACACTGGCAAGCCGCCATCTTTGGGTCCGGAACTGCGGATCGGGTGCCCACAGCGAATTGGCGAAACGCAGGAAAGGCCACAGCCACAGCAGCGCCACGAAGGGCGCCAACATCTCCAAAAGGGGGAGATAGTCGTTGAAGCAGTCGTCGAACTCGCCGGTAAACTCACGGCCGCGGCATCGGACCGCCTGTTTCGCCCCCGCACCTTTCAGCGGGAATGTCGATACGGCCATGAACAGAACACCACCGAAGAACGCGATCACTTTGCGAAGGCCTTCGGCGATCCGCATGGCTAGTCCGCCAGCACGCCCTTCACCGCCGCAATCGCCTCAGCCGCCTTGTCACCGTCCGGACCGCCGCCCTGGGCCATGTCGGCACGGCCGCCGCCGCCCTTGCCGCCCAGCGCTTCGACACCCGCGCGGACAAGGTCGACTGCGCTGACCTTGCCGGTCAGGTCATCGGTCACTGCGGCGGCGATGCTGGCCTTGCCTTCGTTGACCGCGACAATCACCGCCACGCCCGAGCCGAGCCGCGCCTTGGCCTGATCGAGCAAGCCGCGCAGTTCCTTGGGATCGAGCCCATCCAGGACCTGGCCGGAGAACTTGACCCCGCCGACTTCCTCGTCGGCACTGGCCGCCGCAGCACTGCCGCCGCCCAGGGCAAGCGCCTTCTTGGCTTCGGCCAGCTCACGCTCCAGCTTGCGGCGCTCATCCAGCAGCGCGGTGACGCGGGCTTCGACATCATCGGGCGTGGTGCGCAGCACGGCAGCTGCGCCCTTCAGCGCATCCTCACGGCCGGCGAGATAGCGGAAGGCGCCTTCACCGGTCATCGCCTCGATCCGGCGCACGCCCGAGCTGACGGCGCTTTCGCTGACGATCCGGAACAGGCCGATATCGCCGGTCGCGCGCACGTGGGTGCCGCCGCATAGTTCGACCGAATAGGTCTTGTCGGTGGTGCGGCCCATCGAGAGCACGCGAACCTCCTCACCGTACTTTTCACCGAACAGCGCCATGGCCCCGGCGGCGATGGCATCGTCCGGGCTCATCAGACGGGTGACGACCGGCTCGTTGGCGCGGATCTCGGCGTTCACTTCGGCTTCGATCGCAGCAATGTCCTCGGCCGTCAGAGCCGTGGGGTGTGAGAAGTCGAAGCGCAGGCGATCGGCCGCAACCAGCGAGCCCTTCTGCGTGACATGGGCACCCAGCCGGTTGCGCAGCGCGGCGTGAGCCAGGTGCGTGGCCGAGTGGTTGGCGCGGATCGCATCGCGGCGCGCGACATCGATGTCGAGCTTGACCACGTCGCCAACCTTGACCGTCCCGGCCTGGACCGTGCCGTTGTGGGCATGCAGCCGCCCGAGCGGCTTGGCGGTATCGGCCACGGCGATGGTCAGGCCATCAGCCCCGGCAATCGTGCCGCTGTCGCCGGTCTGGCCGCCACTTTCGCCATAGAACGGGGTCTGATTGACGATGACGGTCACCGCATCGCCCGCGCTGGCGCTGTCCACTTCCTTGCCGTCCTTGACCAGCGCGACGACCTGCGCCTCGCCCGTGGTGGCAGTATAGCCGGTGAACTCGGTCGCGCCGACGCGTTCGGCAATGTCGAACCACACTTCAGCATCGGCAGCCTGCCCAGAGCCCTTCCAGGCGGCGCGGGCAGCGGCCTTCTGTTGGGCCATCGCCGCATCGAAGCCGGCGCGGTCCACCCCGATCCCGCGGGCGCGCAGCGCGTCCTCGGTCAAGTCATAGGGGAAGCCATAGGTGTCGTAGAGCTTGAACGCGGTTTCACCCGGCAGCTCGCCGCCCTCACCCATAGCGCCGGTCGCTTCGTCGAGCAGCTTGAGCCCGTTGGCCAGCGTGCGGCGGAACTGCACTTCCTCGCGCTGCAGGGTTTCCTCGATCAGCGGCTGAGCCCGGCCAAGTTCAGGATAGGCGGCGCCCATTTCCTGCACCAGCGATGCCACCAGGCGGTGCATCAGGGGCTCCTTGGCACCCAGCAGGTGGGCGTGGCGCATGGCGCGGCGCATGATCCGGCGCAGCACATAGCCGCGACCTTCGTTGCTGGGCAGCACGCCATCGGCCAGCAGGAAGCTGGTCGAGCGCAGGTGATCGGCGATCACGCGGTGGCTGGCCTTGCTCTCCCCCTCAGCCTTGACCCCGGTCAGGCTTTCGGAAGCGGCAATCAGCGCCTTGAAGGTGTCAGTATCGTAGTTGTCGGTCACGCCCTGCATGACCGCGGCGATCCGCTCCAGCCCCATGCCGGTATCGATGCTGGGCTTGGGCAGTTCGCTGACGATCTCGTCGGCCGCCTGCTCATACTGCATGAAGACCAGGTTCCAGACTTCGACGAAGCGGTCGCCGTCCTCATCCGGGCTGCCGGGAGGGCCGCCGAAGATGTGATCGCCGTGATCGTAGAAGATTTCGCTGCATGGCCCGCAGGGACCATCAGAACCCATCGCCCAGAAGTTGTCCTTGGTCGGGATGCGGATGATCCGCTCTGCCGGCAGACCGGCGATCTTCTGCCACAGGGCAAAAGCCTCATCATCGGTGTGATAGACGGTGGCGGTCAGCCGGTTCGGGTTGAGGCCCCATTCCTTGGTCAGCAGGGTCCAGGCGTGGATGATCGCCTGTTCCTTGAAATAGTCCCCGAAGCTGAAATTCCCCAGCATTTCGAAGAAGGTATGGTGACGCGCGGTATAGCCGACATTGTCGAGGTCGTTATGCTTGCCCCCGGCGCGCACGCACTTCTGGCTGGAAGTGGCGCGCGGGATCGCGCGGGTTTCCAGACCAGTAAAGACGTTCTTGAACGGCACCATCCCCGCGTTGGTGAACATCAGGGTGGGATCGTTGTACGGAACCAGCGGAGCCGACTGCACCACCTCGTGCCCATGCGAGCCGAAGTAATCGAGGAAGGAGCGGCGGATATCGTTCGTCGAGGTCATAGCGCCCCGCCCCTAGGACACACGCGGTTTTGCGGCAAGCAGGAAGGCGCGATCAGGCTGAATCGCTCTGCGCCGAAACCAGCCAGGCCGCCGCGGCCATCGCGATCAGGTTCCCGCTGCGGTGCCGTTCCAGCCAGTCGCGAATCCGCGCCTCGGCCTCGGCCAGCGTGGTCCCTTCCAGGCTGCGTAGATAGGGCGCGGCCGGGCCGATCCGGCGGAACAGGCCAAGCGCGTCTTCGACCGGGTCCTCCCCGGTGCCACAGACATAGGCGAAATCGACGGGCGCGAAGCCAACGTCACGCCACCCGGCCGCCGCAAGAATGCCCTCGACATGGGCCGGTTCGGCAAAGGCAAATGGCCCCGGCGCGCGCGGATTGGGCGATGGCGGCAGGCCCAGCAGCTCAGCCAACCCGGTTGCCCAGGCATTCTCTCCCGGCGTGCGGAAGCAGGAGAACAGCAGCCGCGCAGCCGGAGCAGCGCCGGTTCGGATATTGGCAAAGGCCGCCGGCGGATCGGCAAAGAACATCACGCCGTGGCGCGAAACGATCAGGTCCGCCGCGAAAGCCGGATCGCGCCAGCTGCCGGCATCGGCCTCGATAAAGCGGACATTGCCCAGCTCCGCCCCGCGCCCCTTGGCCACCTCGATCAGGTCATAGGAAATATCGACGCCCAGCACCTGCGCGCCGGCATGCTGGCGGGCCAACGCCAGCGACAGCTCACCGGCCCCGCACCCGACATCCAGCACGGCCTTGCCCACCAATGGCGCGGCGCGTTCCAGCAATACCTGGGTCAGCCCGGCAAAGGACCGGTCAGTCAGCGCATAGTTCTGCGCCCAGCTGCGCCCGACCTGCGTGCGCCAATCCATCTCTGTCGTCATGCGGAGAGGCTAGGTCGGCATGCGGCGCGAGACAACAGAGATTCCACTTGCGACTCACCAGGAACAGGCAGAGCATCCCTGCATCCTGACGCGCCGAGCGCGACAGCAGCGCCCGACGCGCCTTCACGAGCATGAGGAGGCGGACGATGGGTAACACTCAATCAGGCAATCATTCCGGCAGCAGGGGAACCCGTGCGGTCGCGCTGGTGGGGCCGGCCGGCACGGGCAAGACCAGCCTCGCCGAGGCGCTGCTCTTCGCCAGCGGCGCCATAACCAGACAGGGCAGTGTCGAGGCCGGAACCACGGTCGGCGATGCCAGCCCGGAAGCTCGCGCGCGGCGCGGCTCAACCGAAATCAACCTCACCCACTTTGACTACCTGGGCGATTCCTATGCCCTGATCGACACGCCGGGCGGCGCGGGCTTCGCCGCCGATGGCCTGACCGCGCTGCAATCGGCCGACCTGGCGCTGGTGGTGATCGACCCGGCGCCCGAGCGGGCCGTGCTGGCCGAGCCAGTCCTGCGGCGGCTAGATGCCCTGGGCGTGCCGCACGCGATCTTCATCGCTGGAGCGCGCCTATCGCTATCGCCCTGGCAAGGAGAGCGAGCGGGTCGAGATCCCCGGCGAGGTGCTGGAACGCGAACGCGCCGAACGCACCCACCTGCTTGAGACGCTCGCCGATTTCGACGACGCGCTGATGGAGGCCCTGCTGCTGGACGAGCAGCCCGACCAGCAGTTGGTCATGGCCGACCTGGCCGCCGATACGGCGGGCAACAAGGTCGTGCCGGTGCTGCTCGGCTCGGCGCTGACGGGTGGTGGCGTGCACCGCCTGCTCAAGCTGTTGCGGCACGAGGCCCCTGCCCCCGATGCGGCAGCACAGCGATTGGGCGCTGACGCCGGCGGCATCCATGTCTTCAAAATCGCCAATGGCGGGGCAATGGGTCGCCTCGCGCTGGGCCGCGTGCTGGGCAAGCCGCTGAGTGAAGGCGACGAGCTGGTGATCGGCAGTGAAGCGGCGCGGGCCGGATCGCTGTTCTTTGTCCAGGGTGAAAAGACCGCCAAGCAGCCGGGCGCCCGGCCCGGCGATGTCGTGGCCATCGCACGGATCGAGGGTGCGCGCAGCGGGATGCTGATCGGGGCCAAGGGGCACGATCCCGAAGCACTGCTGGTCAGCTATCCACCGCGCAATGCTGCGCTGGCCATCACCACGCGCGACCGGCGTGACGACGTCAAGCTTTCCACCGCGCTCCACCGCCTGTGCGAGGAGGACCCGGCGCTCGAATGGACCCAGGATCAGGCCAGCCACGAGACCGTGCTGCGCGGGATCAACGATGAGCACCTGCAGGTCGTGCTCGGCCGTCTGCAACGGCGCTATGGCGTGGCGGTCGATTGCCGGCCGCCGCGCATCGCTTACCGCGAATCGATCCGCAAGGCGGCAACAGCACGCGGCCGGCACAAGAAGCAGTCGGGCGGTCACGGCCAGTACGGCGATTGCGTGATTGCGATCCGCCCGCTGGAGCGCGGCGAAGGCTTTGTCTTCGAGGACAAGATCACCGGCGGCGCGATCCCGCGTCAGTATATCCCGGCAGTCGAAGCCGGGATCCGTGACGCGATGGAGCGAGGCCCGCTGGGTTTCCCGGTCGTCGATGTTGCGGTCACCCTGACCGACGGCTCGTTCCACGCGGTCGACAGCTCCGAACTCGCCTTCCGGATCGCGGGACGCATGGCGATGGCCGAGGCGCTGGCCCAGGCCGCGCCCTATTTGCTGGAGCCGGTGATGAAAGTGACGGTCGATACCCCGGCCGGGAGCGGATCGAAGGCCGGATCGGTCCTCTCGAGCCGCCGCGGGCAGATCCTGGGCATGTCACCGCACCCGGACTGGACGCGGTGGGAACGGGTCGAGGCGCTGCTGCCCGAGGCGGCTATTGCTGGACTTGATGCTGAACTGCGCTCGCTCAGCCAGGGCCTCGCCAGCTTCGTCGCCGAACCCGATCACCTGGCAGAACTGTCCGGCAAGCTCGCCGACGAGGTGGTCAAGGCGGAGACAGCGCGGGTGGTGAAGGCGGCCTAGCGCAGGTTCCGGGCGGCCGTCGCGGCGATTTCGCGCACCAGCTTGGCAGCGAGGATCGCGGTGCGATCGTTGCTGTCAAAACGCGGGTTGAGCTCGACCACGTCAGCGCCAACGATCTGCGCGGTCTGGGCGTGCAGTACGGTCAGAACTTCACGCGTCCGCAGTCCGCCCGGCTCGGGGTGCGAGACACCTGGAGCTTCGGATGGGTCGATCCCGTCGAGATCGAGCGACACGTAGAGCGGGCCATCCAGCACCGGGACCCTGCCTGGGCTGAAATCGGCGATCGGCACGATCTCCACGCCAAAGCGATCGGCCTGCTGCCGGCAATGGCGATTGAGAGTGCGGATCCCGACCTGGACCAGGCGGCGGCAATGGCCCGCTTCGAGGATCCGGGCGAAGGGCGAAGCATGGCTGCGCGGATTGCCCTCGAAATCGTCGTAGATGTCGGGGTGGGCATCGAAGTGCAGGATGTTGACCGGCCCGTGCCTGGCCGCGATTGCTTCGACCACCGGGAATGACACGGCATGATCGCCGCCCAGCAACAGCGGGATAGCTCCGGCGCCCAGGCTTTCCGCCACGGCGGCGCGAATGATGGCATCGTCGCCGGCCGTTTCGGTCAGCGGCAGGTCACCGCGATCCTCCAGCAGGAAGTCATGGCCGATTTCCTGCCCGTCCTCCGCCGCCAGGTTGCCGCGATCGCTCCAGAGCGCCGCACGGATCGCTTGGGGCGCAGCAGCGGGGCCACGCGTGAACGAGGAATTGCAGTCGGTCGGCAAACCGATGAGATGGAAGGTCGGGGTCAGCATCCCGCTCTTGGTCCATGGCCGGGCAGGAAGGTCAAGAGCCGGGGCATGAAAAAGACCGGCGCGGGGCCTGGTAAGGCACGCCGCGCCGGTCCTGTTTCGTGGAGGGCACCCTGGGGTATTGGGGGACGGGGCGCCCTCCCCTGGGAAGATTACATGTCGTCGTCCCCGTCGGGACCCGTCATCATCTCCCCGGCAAGACCTTCGGTTTGGCCGCGGATCGCAGCCTCCAGCCGGTCGCAGAGCTCGGGATTTTCCTTGAGGTAGGTTTTGGCATTCTCGCGCCCCTGGCCGATCCGGATCGAATCGTAGGAGAACCAGGCGCCCGACTTCTCGACCAGGCCGGCCTTGACGCCGAGGTCGAGGATTTCGCCGATCTTCGAGATGCCTTCGCCATACATGATGTCGAATTCGACCTGCTTGAACGGCGGGGCGACCTTGTTCTTGACCACCTTCACGCGGGTCGTGTTGCCGACGATATCGTCGCGGTCCTTGATCTGGCCGGTGCGGCGGATATCGAGCCGGACCGAGGCGTAGAACTTGAGCGCATTGCCGCCAGTGGTGGTTTCCGGGTTGCCGTACATCACGCCGATCTTCATGCGCAGCTGGTTGATGAAGATCACCATGCAGCGCGAGCGGCTGATCGAACCGGTCAGCTTGCGCAGCGACTGGCTCATCAGGCGGGCCTGGAGGCCGACGTGGCTGTCGCCCATCTCGCCCTCGATTTCAGCGCGCGGGACCAGCGCGGCGACCGAGTCCACCACCAGCACATCGATCGCGTTCGAGCGGACCAGCGTATCGGTGATTTCCAGCGCCTGCTCACCCGTGTCGGGCTGCGAGACGATCAGTTCATCGATGTTGACGCCCAGCTTCTTGGCATAGACCGGATCGAGCGCGTGTTCGGCGTCGATAAAGGCGGCCGTGCCGCCGCTCTTCTGCGCTTCGGCGATGACGTGCAGCGCCAGCGTGGTCTTGCCCGAGCTTTCCGGACCATAGACTTCGATCACACGGCCGCGCGGCAGGCCGCCGATGCCAAGCGCGATATCAAGGCCGAGCGAACCGGTGGAGATTGCCTCCACCTCCATCGTTTCCTTCGAACCGAGCTTCATCGCGCTGCCCTTGCCAAACGCGCGATCGATCTGGGCCAGCGCCGCTTCCAGCGCCTTCTGACGGTCCATCGTTTCCTTGCCTTCCTGAATCAGCTTGAGTTGTGCAGCCATTGTCCGTCCCCTTGCCTAACCAGCCGACCCAGCAGGTCAACTGCGACTCGGTGTACCCAATTTGTTCTATGAGAACAAGAGGGGAACTAGAACAAATTTGGAACAGACGTTTTTGTTAGTGAATTCAGGTTTTTATACCTGATAGTAGGGACTGCGGCTAGAGCCGGAACGCTGCCAGCCGTAGATAATGTTCTTCGGCCTCGGCCGCGATGTCCGCGAGGTGCGCCGGCAGGACCGGAGCCGCGTGCCCGCCCGGCGCAGCAAAGCCGGTCGAGGCCTCGACCCCGGCATACCAGGCCGGTGCCCAGACCCCGTCGCTGGCGCGCTTGCCGGCGGGCCAGCTGAGCATCGCCGGGTAAAAATCAATCCCAAGCGCCGCGCACAGCGCACCAAGCGTGCGGGCCGGATCGGCCAGCACATCGGCCGCGTCGATCACCGGCGGGGCATGGCCAAGCCGGTTGGCTTCAGCGTCGAACAGCTCGCTTTGCTGGACCACACCGATATCCGCCAGCGTCACCGTCTCGCGGCTCTTGACGTAGGAGGCCAGCACGCGGGCCGGGTCGCGGATCAGAAAGACGTTGCGGCACGCCGCAATCCACTCGCGCCCGAAACTGGTCAGCATGTGGTGGGTCATGTGCTTCTGGTACCACAGCGCGCTACCGTCTGGCGCAGCGCCGACCAGCTGCTCGGCCACATCGCGCCAGTCATTGGGCTGCGTGGCCAGCACCTCGTCGCGCATGGGATGGTCCAGCCCGGTCTCAGCCAGATAGGCCGCATAGAACGGCTCATCGCTGACCGCGCAGTCGGTGCGATTCTCGAACGCGCGCATCATCGCGGTCGAGAGGTTCCTGGGGCCTGACCACATGGCGATCCGGATTGTCACAGCAATGGGTGCTCCCTGGCGTATTGGTCCTTGAGCGCAGCATAGGCGGCTTGGAGTGCTTGCGTCACCGGGCCGGCACCGGGCGGAAAGGCTGTGCCGTCAACCCGCGCGACGGGCGTGATCCCGCCCATTGTGCCGGTGACGAAAGCCTCATCGGCTGCCAGCAGATCCTGCGGCGGAAAATCGCCGACCTGGATTGGCGCTGCCCCGCCCTGGCACAGCGCGATCACGTTGCTGCGGGTGATGCCGGGGAAGCAGAACCGGTCGGTGGCGCAGCGCACCTCGCCGTTCTTCACCCAGAACAGGTTGGTCGCGTTGCACGAGGCGATCATGCCGTGGGGATCCAGCATCACCGCCTCATCCGCCCCCTGATCGATCGCCTCAAGCAAGGCGCGGATGTAGTTCAGTCGGCTGTGCGAATTGAGGTGCATGTCGAAGGTTTCGGCACCGCTGGTGCGGATCGAGCCGATATGCAGGTTAAGGCCGGTCACGGCCACGCTTGGCACCTTAAACTCGGCGGTGCAGACCACCGTTGCCTTGCCCAGCGCGTGGCGCGGGTCCTGGTTGATCGAGCGTTTGCGCCCGCGCGTCACCATCAGCCGCAGGTGCGCGCCGTCTTCCATCCAGTTGGCGATCAGCAGGCGCTTGAGTTCATCGCGCATCTGGTCAGGCGACAGCCCAACGTCGATCGCGATCGCCCGGGCCCCGGCATAGAGGCGATCGAGATGCGCCTCGAGGAACAGCAGCGCGCCGCGGTGCAGCCGCAGCCCTTCCCACACCCCGTCGCCAAGCCCGAAACCGGCATCGAAGATCGAGACGGTGGCTTCCTGCAGCGGTACCAGCGCCCCATCAACCAGCGCCAATACGCCAGCATTGCGCGGGTCCTCGGCAAAGTCCTGACTACCGGCCATCCGCAATGCTTTCCTTGTTCAGGCTTTGGCCGCCATCAGCACGCCGCCGACCTTGTCGGTCACCTGCTGCACCGTGAAGGGCTTGGGCAGGAAGTGGACGTCGGCGATGTCGATCTCCTTGCGGAGTTGCTCTTCGGCATAGCCTGACATGAACAGCACCGGCAGCGCCGGGTGGCGGGCGCGGATTTCGCGGACCATGGCGGGGCCGTCCATGCCGGGCATGACCACGTCGGACAGGACGAGGTCGAACTCCGCCCCCTGCTCGACATAGGCCAGGCCTTCGTCGCCATCGGCGGCGGCGGTGACGGTATAGCCGGCGCGGGTCAGCGCGCGTTCGGCGACGGCGCGAACCATGTCCTCATCCTCGACCAGCAGCACGCGCCCGCCCCCGGCCCACTGCGCGGCTGGTTCGGCGCGGACGGCCTTGGCGGCCAGTTCTTCGGCCGTGGCATGGTGGACCGGCAGGTAGACGGTGAACTTCGTGCCCTTGCCCACTTCGCTGTCGGCAAAGATGAACCCGCCCGATTGCTTGACGATACCGTAGACGGTCGAGAGGCCCAGGCCCGTCCCCTTGCCCTGCTCCTTGGTCGTAAAGAACGGCTCGAAGATCTTGCCGAGGTAATCGGGCGCGATCCCGGTGCCGGTATCTTCCACCACCAGCGCTGTATAATCGACCTGCGGCATGATCGCGCTGCGCATGCCGCGCACGTCAGCAGCGGTCACGCGCCGGGTTGCCAGAGTAATCTTGCCGCCGCCGATCTCGCCCTTGGCCAGCACGGCGTCGCGGGCATTGACCACCAGGTTGACGATCACCTGCTCCAGCTGGCTGGGATCGGCCCGCACCGCACCCAGATCGCGGTCATGGGTGACGGTAAGCTTCACCTTTTCACCGATCAGCCGCTTCAACAAGGTGGAGACATCCTGCACCAGGTCGGGCAATTGCAGCACTTCGGGCCGCAGCGTCTGCTGGCGGCTGAAGGCCAGAAGCTGGCGGGTCAGGCTGGCGGCGCGGTTGGAATTGGCACGGATCTGCTGGATATCGTCGTAATCGCTGTCACCCGGCGTATGGCGCAGCAGCATCAGATCGCAGGTGCCGAGGATCGCGGTCAGCACATTGTTGAAATCGTGCGCCACGCCGCCTGCCAGCTGCCCCACGGCCTGCATCTTGGTGGCCTGGGCCACCTGGCGCTTGAGCCGGGTCTCCTCGGTCGTATCGGTCAGTCCCAGCAGCACG
>JAJTFU010000109.1:0-1132 GCA_021299075.1 Novosphingobium sp.
CCAGCCCAGCATCTTTTGCGGCTCCGGGAACGGCTCCAGCAGCATCGAGGCCCAGCTATCCAGCAGTTCTCTGCGACGCGCCATGTAGGCGGCGCGGTTGTAGGCGCCTTCAGATCCCGAGACTCCTTCGGGGACATGCGCCAGAATCAGGTCGATCACGTGCCGGTCGCCGGCATTGCCTTGCCGTTCGGACCACTCGTTAATGATCGTCGAGAACGAGGCACGCCACCCGTGCGGCACGTGCCGTCCCTGATAACCGCAACGGTTGTAGAAGTAGGACAGCGTGTTCTCGCTCATCGCCACGCGGGCATTGCGGTTGGATGGAAATACCAGCGGCCCGCGCCCTGTGAGCACATGGGCGGCGCGCAGCACCGCTACCGCTTCTCCGCTCAGTGGTACGAGGTGCTCGAACCCGGCATCGTGCTTGAGATCCAGCATCAGCTTCATCCGCGCCGGTGGAACTCGCCACAAGGCATCGGGGGTGGGCGCATTGCTCTGCCAGTCGACACCTTCGATCTCTTGCCAGGGCAGCGCACGGATCATCCCCGGACGCTGGGCGGTGAGCGCGAGGAACCGCGAAGCGAGCTTGGTCAGTGGTGAGGCTGGTTCGGCCTCGGTCTTGCGGATCATGTCGTGCAGGGCTTCGATCGACAGCAGCGCCGGGCGCTTGCGGGCGCGCGGCACGGGCTTCAGCGCCCTGGTCACCACTGCGGCCGGATCGCGCGATCCCGCGCCTTCGGCAATGGCATGGACGAAGACTGCCGAAATGCGCTGGCGCACCCGGTGCGCGGTCTCGATTGCGCCGCGCTTCTCTATCTTGCGCAGGACCGAGAGCACCAGTGGCTCGTCGATCTCGCTCACAGGCAGTTTGCCCAACCAGGGGAAGACCTCCTTCTCGAGGCTGCCGATCACATCGCTGGCATGGATCGGTGTCCAGCGAGACTCCTGTAGGGCGTACCAGCCGCGCGCCAGTGCCTCGAAGGTATTGGCCGAGGCGACCGTGCGTTCTACTCGCGCCTTGACTGCCTCGATCCCTGGATCGCGGCCCTCGCGCAGCAGCTTCCTCGCATCAACCTTGCGGTCACGCGCTTCGCGCAGGCCTAGGTCGGGATAGGCGCCGAGCACTAGCCGG
>JAJTFU010000109.1:1164-7837 GCA_021299075.1 Novosphingobium sp.
TTTCATCCGCCAGCTGCGATGGCCCTTGGCGGTGACGTAAAGGTACAGGCCTTCTGAATCAGCGAGCTTGTAGTCCCGCTCCTTCGCCTTGGCGCTCTTCACTTGCATCTCGGTCAGCATCGATGCCCCCGAATCTCCGGATCGCTGCCCCCAGCCGTGCCCCCGGATCAATGTGGAAGCACATGGAAGCCATGAAACAAACAGGGAACAACAATGCTCGCAAATCCGCAGAAATGCAAGATAAATAAGCGCTTATGGGATGCTTGCGGAACGCAAGGTGGCGGAGACGGAGGGATTCGAACCCTCGGTACCGGATTTACCAGTACGACGGTTTAGCAAACCGTTGGTTTCAGCCACTCACCCACGTCTCCGGATCGCAGCGGCGAAGGGCGGCCTATAGCGAGGGTGCCGGGGGGCGGCAAGGGGCTGGCGGGACTTTTTGCGTGGGCTGCGTCGGACTCGGTTCACCGTAAAACCGACTCGGCTGGTCGCCTGCCGATTGCCGGGGAGGGCGGGGTGGATTCTCACCTGTAAAGGTAACCTGCCCGGCTTGCATCCCGGGCAGCCAGGCACGGGATGAGATGGACATGATCATGGCGGACATGCGGGGCAAATGGCGGGCCGGACTGGCGGGGCTGTTCGGCTTTGCCGCGCTGGCGTTCAGTGTCAGCGGCGCGGCGCAGGTGACTTCGGTCGACCCCAACAAGGCGATTGACGGGGACTTGAAGACCGCCAGTGCGCCGGCATCAGCCCCGGCCCCGTCGCCCAGCATCGCGGTTGATCCCGCCCCGGCGACGACGGCTGCCGCTCCGGTCGCCACGGCCTCGCAGGCAGCGGCCAGCCCGGCCCAGGCCACCAAGGCGGGCACGACCTACAAGCAGGATGACTTGATCGGCGCGGCCGAGGGCGTGTTCGGCAAGGGCGCGCAAGGGCTGGCCCAGATGATCCAGGATCTGCTCAAGAAGCAGGGCGAGCCCAACGCCTATATCGTCGGGCGCGAAGGCGGCGGCGCGGTGGTGGTCGGCCTGCGCTATGGCTCGGGCACGCTGCATCACAAGATCGAAGGGCAGAAGCCGGTCTACTGGACCGGGCCGTCGGTTGGCCTCGATGTGGGGGCCAATGCTGCCAATACCTTCGTGCTGGTCTACAACCTCTACAACACCGAAGACCTCTACAAGCGCTTTGGTGCAGGCGAGGGGCAGGCCTACCTGGTTGGCGGTTTCCACGTCAGCTACCTGCGCCGCGGCGATGTGGTGCTGATCCCGGTGCGGATGGGCGCGGGGCTGCGGCTGGGCGTCAATGCCGGCTACATGAAGTTTTCGAAGAAGCAGCGCTGGCTGCCGTTCTGATGCTGCGCCCTTAATCGGGACCCGCGGCAACCGTTCTGCAATTGGAACCCGGTTGCCTGTCCCTTACAGGCACGGCCCGGCAGCCCCCCGAAGCTGCCGGGCCTTTTGCCTTTCTGTTCAGTCGAACCCGACCCAGCGGGTGGCTTCCTCGACCGATTTGCGTTCCGAGACCACGGCATTGGCCGGGAAGGTCTCATCCGGCCAGCCGAGCGCAACCGCCTTCATGATCACCTGATCTTCCGGGATCCCGGCATGCTCGCGCACCACCGGGCTTTGCATGATGCCCTGGCTGTTGATCACGCAGCCCAGGCCGCGCGACCAGGCGGCGTTGACCAGCGCGGTGGTGACCGCGCCGCAATCGAACGGCGTATCGTCGCTGTCGGCCAGTTCCTTGTCATAGGTGATGATCACGCAAACCGGCGCATCGAACTGGCGGAAACCGCGCAGCACCCAGTCGAGCCGGGCGTCCTTATCATCGCGGGCGATGCCTTGCGCGGCGAAGAGCTGCTTGGCGACGCCGACCTGGCGCTCACGGTGGACGCCTTCAAAGGCATGGCCGGTGCGGAACTCGCGGCTGTGCGGCACGCCGGCCAGGTTGCGTTCGGTATTGCCGGCGCGGATCCGGTCAAGCGGCTCGCCGGTGATCACGTGGAAGTTCCACGGCTGGGTATTCATCGAGCTGGGCGCGCGCATCGCCAGGGTCAGAATTTCCTCGATCAGCGCGCGCGGGACCGGCTTGTTGAGATAGCCCCGGATCGAGCGGCGGCCCATGATGACGTCATCGAATTCCACGTGTCGTTTTCCTCTTAACCCAGAACCAGAACATTGTTTTCGCGTCGGATCGGCCGCGTCGTGGCGATCGCCATCATGGCCGCTCCGCCGGTGCGGTCGAGCAGATCGGCGAGCCGCGCGGCGTCCGTGCCCCTCAGCGCCGCAGCGGCGGCCTGGGCGCGGGCGAAGTGCCACAGCGAATGCGGCTGGCTGCCGCGCTCCATCGTCACGCCGCGCCAAGCATAGCTGATCCGCCCAACATGCGGGTGCACCTGCCGCGCGCCATTGTGCGAGACGAGCTGGCCGGGGGCGGGATCGGCCAAGCTGCCGACCCACTGGTCAAAGCAGGCCGCATCGGCGGCAAGGCCAGGGCCCCACTGGTCGAACACCACCCGCAGCACGGCCTCAAGCGTTTCGGGCAGGGCATCGCCGGTCGTGAAGTCAGCACCGTAGCCCGGGAAATCGGGATCCTCGATCGCGGCGGTGTTCATCCGCTCGGTCCAGCGGAACACGTTCGGGGCCGTGGTCTTCATCAGGAAGCTGGGCACCGGATCGCGGGCCAGGTGGGCATAAAGCGGGGCCATCATTCCGAAATCGGCCAGGCTGGGGCGCCCGCCCAGCAGATAGGGATGCTGCTGAAAGTGCTTGTCCAGCACGGCCAGCAGTTCGGCATAGCTTTCTTCCATCGCCGGGATGACCGCTTCGGTCACGCCCAGGTTGGGCAGGAAGCCGGCGAAGCGCGTCATCAGCTTGCCGGCCGTTTCCAGCCGCTGCTCATGCGGCATGTGCGGAATGGCGCGGGCGAATTCGGTGCGCAGGAACAACTCTTGCCGGTCGCGATAGGACCAGCGGTAATGCATCGCCAGCGGCAGCAGATAGTTTGACCCGAAGGCGTCGAGCACGTGGGCCATGACCTGCTGGACCGGACCGGGCGGGGTAAGATCGGGCGCTGGTGTGCAGGCTTCGATCGTGTCGATGATCGCCGTGGTGTCCTGGACGATTTCACCAGTCGGGTTGCGGACCACCGGGATCACCATGTGGCCGACCTGCGGGATCACTTGGCCCAGGAATTCCGGATCGGCCGCCGAAACCTCGCGGTAGGGTACGCCCTTCTTGATCAGATAGCTGCGGGCCTTGCCGGCATAGAGCGAGTGCGGCGTTGCCCACAGAATGTACTGGCCACCGGCCATGAATCGCCCCCTCCCGCTGTTTTCAGGCGGGCTTGTGGCACGCGATCAGGCGGACTGGAAGCCCAGTCGCTCTGCTGACGCGATCAGTTCGGCCCGCCGGGTCGGGGCCAGGCGATTGGCGCGGGCGGTATAGACATCGACCAGCGCCTGGCCAGCCTTGGCGGGCGAGCCGCCGTCGAACGGCGGGGCGGGATCATATTCCAGCGCGAGTTGGACCGCGCGGGCATGATCTTCACCCGCGATCTCGGCCATCAGCGCCAGGGCAAAGTCGATCCCCGCCGTTACCCCGCCGCCGGTCGCGCGGTTGCGGTCGATCACTTGGCGGGCGTGGACGGGCTCGGCGCCAAACAAGGCTAGCAGGTCATGCCAGGCCCAGTGCGTGGTGGCCTTGTAGCCCTTGAGCAGTCCCGCCGCGCCCAGGATCAGCGCGCCGGTACAGACGCTGGTGACCCAGGCCGCCTCGCTGCCGACCTGCCGCACCCAGTCGAGCGCAGGTTCGTGGTCGATCACCTTGGCAACGCCGATCCCGCCGGGCAGGCAAATCAGGTCGGCCTTTGGCACTTCGGCAAAGGTTGCGGTGGGCAGGATCGAAAAGCCGGCATCGGTCGGTACCGGATCTCGTCTGTCCCAGACCAGATCGACCTTGGCATCGGGCAGACGCGAAAGGAACTGGGCCGGGCCGGTCAGGTCCAGCTGGGTGACGTTCGGGAAGAGCAGGAAGGCGATGTGCATCGCCATCCCTTGGCACGGCCCGTTCAGCGCATCAACAGGATCGAGATCCGGCGGTTGCGTGGGTCCTGCGGGTTTTCGCGCACCAGTGGCTCGCGGTCGGCCACGCCTTCGATCTTGCGGAACCTACCCTCGGCGATGCCCTGGCGCAGCAGCGCCTGGCGGGTCGCTTCGGCGCGGCTGCAACTAGTGATGCAGCTCTATTTCGTCGAGGAACTGAACCTGGCGGAAATCGCTGCAACGCTGGATGTTTCCGTGCCGCGCGTGCATCAGCTCAAGGCCCAGGCGCTGGAACGACTGCGCGCCGCGCTGGGGGGCAGGTGGATATCGTCTAGCTTGCGTGTGGGGGGTGCGTGCTGCAATATGTCCGCATGTCCGCTTGTGAAACCTGCGTTGTGCGCAATCGAGCCATCTGTGCCTCGCTCGATTCCAACGAGTTGGAAACGCTCAACACTATCGGGCGCCGCCGCATCCTGGCACCGGGTGAATCGCTGATCTGGGAGGGTGAGGATTCGGTCCTCGTCGCCAATGTGATCGACGGCGTGCTCAAGCTGTCCACCGGGACCGAAGACGGGCGCGAGCAGATTGTCGGTGTGGTCTATCCGTCCGATTTCATTGGCCGGCCATTCGGTTCGACCACCGGCCACGGCGTGACCGCGCTGACCGAGGCCAAGGTCTGCGTGTGCAGCCGCCGCGATTTCGATGCCTTTGCGCGCGAACATCCGGCGCTGGAGCACAAGCTGCTGCAACGCACCTTGGGGGAGCTGGACCGCACGCGGCGCTGGATGCTGCTGCTGGGCCGCAAGTCGGCTGGCGAACGGGTTGCCAGCTTTATCATGGAAATGTCCGAACGCCTGGTCGAACAGGGCTGCCAGGGCAGCCATGACCAGCCGCTGAAGCGCTTTACTCTGCCGTTCTCGCGCCAGCAGGTAGCCGATGTGCTGGGGCTGACGATCGAAACCGTCAGCCGCCAGTTCACCCGGCTCAAGTCCGAAGGCCTGATCGACCTGCCTTCGCGGCGCGAGGTGGTCATCCTCGACCGCGAAGGGCTGATCGCCGAGGCTGGTTAGAAGCGGTAGGAAACCCCGCCGCTCACCACCCACGGATCAAGCTTGTGCCGGGTTGAGAGCACCTGAGTGCCAGCAGCGTTGTACCAGTGGGCCGTGGTGCTCAGGAAATAGCGCTTGGCATCGAAGCTGATGCCAAAGCCCTGATCGTTGATCGGAATGTCGATCCCGGCCTGCACGACCGCGCCGACCCGGTTGTCCAGCTTCTGGCTGGTCGCGGCGAGCAGGGTCCGCGCGGCTGCACCAGGCTTTTCATCGATGAAGATGAACCAGGTCGGGCCGACACCGATGTAGGGGCGCACGCCGGATTCCGTGAAGTGGTACTTCAGCGTGACCGTGGCGGGCAGGATCTTGGCGTCGGCCACCAGTTCACCGCCGGCCAGCGCGGCCGGAGCCGAGGCATCGACATCGTGCTGGGTCAGGCAGCAGATTGTTTCGATCGAGACCTGCGGCGAAACGAAATACTCGATCGCCAGAGTCGGCACCCAATTGTCATTGGCCTTGGTATCGGTTCTGGCCGGAAGGCCCGGATCGACCAGCACCTTGGTGATCTTGCCATCCGGCAGCACGCCGGTGGCGAGGACCTTGATCTGAATCTTGCCATCGGTGCTGCCGGCATGGGCCGGCGCTGCGGCCAGGATCGCGCAGGCGCCCAGCAGGGCGGAGACAGTCAGTTTCTTCATAATCCCTCATCCGGCGCCGCAGCAGCTGCCCTGTGCAGCAGAGGTGGTTACGGCGCAGGGGGCAAATGCGACCGGTTCGAACGGCAAACATTGATCCTGCGCAATTTTCGCATTGCCGATAGTTATTTCCGCACCAACCGCTGAAATTTGATCCCGGTCAATGCTGCAATGCGGCGCGGCGACCATCAGCCTTGTCATCTGACATTTCCAGAGAGGGAAGGCTCATGGAATCCGTAGTTTCGCGCAGCGGCTGGTGGCTTGCTGCACTGTTTCTCTCGATCTTCG
The DNA here is from genome assembly GCA_021299075.1 of Novosphingobium sp. GTDB lineage: Bacteria > Pseudomonadota > Alphaproteobacteria > Sphingomonadales > Sphingomonadaceae > Novosphingobium. The sequence continues at coordinate 7,239 of JAJTFU010000109.1, forward strand.
CAATGGGGGCCGCGGTCGACTGGGGCTTTTCCGTGCACATGGGCATCTTTGCCCTGGCGGCGCTGATCGGCCTCGTCATCTCGCTGCGCACCACCGACTTTCAGGCCGCCGCGCGCGGTCTGCTGAAGGTGCCGCAGGATGAAGGCCGCTATGACGATGACCTGATCCGCTATGGCATGATCGCCACGGTGTTCTGGGGCATGGCCGGGTTCCTGGTGGGTCTGGTCATCGCGCTGCAGCTGACCTTCCCGGCGCTCAACCTGGGGCTGGAATGGACCAGCTTCGGCCGACTGCGCCCGCTCCATACCTCGGCGGTGATCTTTGCCTTCGGAGGCAGCGCGCTGATTGCCACGTCATTCTACGTGGTGCAGCGCACCTGCCGGGCGAGGCTGGCCTTCCCCGGCCTCGCCCGTTTCGTGTTCTGGGGCTACCAGCTGTTCATCGTGCTGGCGGCGACCGGCTACCTGCTCGGCATCAGCCAGGGCAAGGAATATGCCGAGCCGGAATGGTACGTTGACCTGTGGCTGACGATCGTCTGGGTGGCCTATCTGGGGGTCTTCGTCGGCACGCTGGTCAAGCGGACCGAACCGCACATCTAC
>JAJTFU010000110.1 GCA_021299075.1 Novosphingobium sp.
CGGGTCGCCGGCAGTCACGGTCAAGGTGTGGATGCGCGCCAGCGGGGTCAGGTTGTAGCGCTTCAGCGCTTCTTCCGAGACGACCAGCGCGGCCGAGGAACCATCGCAGATCTGGCTGGAAGTGGCGGCGGTCAGCGCGCCGCCTTCCTGCAGCAGCTTGACCCCGGCGATGCCTTCCAGCGTGGCGTCCATGCGGATGCCTTCGTCCACAGTGTGCCACTGCTTGCCCTCAGGCGTTTCGATCTCGATCGGCACGATCTCGTTCTTGAAGGCCCCGGCCTCGGTCGCAGCCTTGGCGCGCAGGTGGCTGGTGAGCGCAAACTGGTCGAGCTGGTCCTTGGTGAAGCCGTGCTTCTTGACGATCATCTCCGCGCCCATGAACTGCGACCAGGAGACGCCCGGATACTTTTCCTCAAGACCGGGCGACTTGTAGTTCCCCAGCCCCTCCTTCATGTGGAAGATCGCGGTCGAGCCCATCGGCACACGGGTCATGCTTTCGATACCGGCGGCGATGACCACGTCCTGCGTGCCGCTCATCACGGCCTGCGCCGCAAACTGGATCGCCTGCTGCGAGGAACCGCACTGGCGGTCAATCGTCACCGCCGGGGTCGACTGCGGCAGCAGCTTCGAGGCGAGCACGGCGTTGCGGCCAACCTGGCCGGCCTGCTGACCACCCTGGCTGACGCAGCCCATCACGACATCGTCAACGCCATTGGGATCGATCCCGGTGCGCGCAACCAGCGCATCGAGCGCGGCGGCGGCGAGATCCACGGGGTGCACCCCGGCCAGGCGCCCGCCACGGCGGCCGCCGGCGGTGCGCACGGCATCAACGATATAGGCAGTAGCCATCGGTCCGATTCCTTCTTCCTGCAAGGTATGTTTAATCGATCGATTAAGGGGCTGTCAGCGGAGCGTCAAGCGCCCATCGCGGGCGGCGCGGCCTTCGGCGAGCGATGCCCAGCGCCCGCCGTGTTGTAAAAAGACAACAGCGGCATGCAATCCTGTACCTAGCCTTAATTCCAATTGCGCCGCGAGTAGTCTTATTTCAGGAAGCCTCATCCGGCTCTCTGGGGCCAGAAGGGTGATTCCCTCTCCAAGGGCGTTCATCACATGCTTATCCGGCCAAAAGCCGGGTAAAGATCAAGGGGCTATATCAATGAAGTTCTTCAGCAAGTCCGCGCTGCTTCGCGCGACCAGCCTTGAAAGCGCCGCGTTGGCGGTTGCTGTTCTGGGCGTGGCCACCATCGCCACCCCCGCCGCCGCGCAGGATGCTCTGCCGCAAGCCGCAGAATGTTCCGATGAAAACAACAACAGTGTCTGCGACGCGGAAGAAACCAACACCATCATCGTGACCGGCTCGCGCATTCCGCGCCCGAACCTGAGCTCGACAGTTCCAATCACCTCGATCGGCGGTGAAACCTTCCTGAAGCAGGGTCAGACCAACATTGGTGACACCCTGAACGACCTGCCCCAGCTGCGCAGCACCTTTGCCCAGCAGAACCCGGGCCTGGGCATCGGTATCGCCGGCCTCAACCTGCTTGACCTTCGCGGCCTTGGCACACAGCGCACCCTGGTGCTGGTCAACGGTCGCCGTCACGTTGCGGCCGACATTCTCAACAACGCCGTTTCGCCTGACGTTAACAGCATCCCGAACGACCTGATTGAGCGTGTTGACATCGTCACCGGCGGCAACTCGGCGATCTACGGCTCGGACGCGATCGCGGGCGTGGTGAACTTCGTGCTGCGCCGCAGCTACGATGGGATCCAGCTACGCGCATCCGCTGGCATCGCCGAAGCCGGCTTTGGCGGCAACCAGTATGCCTCGGCCATGTGGGGCAAGAACTTCAGCGACGGCGCCGGCAACATCACGCTTCACGGTGAATATGCCCGAACCGATCGCGTTTTCGCGTCCGACGTTCCGGCGTTCCGTAGCAACGACAACTATGGCACGGTTGATCTCGACGGCGGCGCTGGCATCTTGTTCGGCGGCGACGGGTTCCCTGACACGCAGTTCTTCAGGAACCTCAGCAGCACGACGATCCACTATAACGGCCTCGTTCCGGTCAACCAGCGCAACATTCCTGGCGCGGGCGCCTGCGGCAATGCCACTACCTCGAACAACGGCGGTCCGAACAACCTGGGCGTAGCCTTCAACTGCACTTATTTCTTCAGCCCCGAAGGCCGCCTGACTGCGCAAACTGGCACCCGCTTCGGCACCGGCATCAACAGCGGTATTTACGACAGCAACGGCCAGACCGGCCGCGAAGGTAACACCGTCTCGGTCCTGCCATTCACCGAACGCATGAACTTCAACCTGCTGGCGCGTTATGAATTCTCGCCCGCCGCTGAAGTCTTCCTTGAAGCTAAGTGGAACCGCGTCAATGCGCTCGGCAACAACGCCGGTCCGTCATTTGTCCAGGGCACTGGCGGCACGGTCGACTTCCGTGAACGCACGCGTCTCGACAACCCGTTCTTGAACGCCGCTGACCGCACTCTGCTGTCCAACGCGATCCTGGCTTCGGGCTGCCGCTCGGACCTGCTGGTTACCTGCGCGAACAACCCGGTTTCCGCAACCAATCCTCTTGGCGGTAACCTGACCGCGACCGACATCGCCAACATCGCCAACGGCAGCTATCGCTTCGTGGTCGCCCGCAACCTGCTCGATGTGGGTCTGCGTGACGAGCGGTTCCAGCGCGATACCTGGCGCGCCGTCCTGGGCGTGCGCGGGACCTTCAACACCGACTGGACTTACGAAATCTCGGCCAACTACGGTCAGTTCCGTCAAGACGTCACCACTGACGGCTTCATCGATCGTCAGCGCTTCGCGCTCGCGATGGATGCCGGCCGCAACCCGGTGACCGGCCAAATCCAGTGCCGTTCGCAGTTCGATCCGGCCTCGGCCGTGCCACTGGTCGGCTTTGCCGGTTCGGCAACGGTCAACGCGGCCCGTTTGGCTGCCGATATCGCGGCCTGCGTCCCCTACAATCCGTTCGGTGCGCCGGACAACAGTGCGTCGGTTGCATATTTCGCGCGCACCTTTACCGCGAAGGCGGGCCTGTCGCAGTTCGTCGGCTCGGCCTTCATGTCGGGTGACACGAGCGGGTTTTTTAACCTGCCGGGCGGCCCGGTCAGTTTCGCGCTGGGCGGCGAATACCGCCGTGAAACCGCGTTCTACGAGCAGGACAAGTTCGTCACCGACGGCTTCACCAATGGCGTCTCCATCCCGCCGTTCAATCCGCCACCTTTCGAAGTGAAGGAAGCCTACGGCGAAATCCGCCTACCGCTGCTGAAGGACATTCCGCTGATCCAGGAACTGACTGTGAGCGGCGCTGCCCGTGTTGCCCAGTACCAAGGCAAAGTTGGCACGAAGTGGTCGTACAACGCCGGGGTTGACTGGACCCCGGTGTCGGACATTCGCTTCCGCGCCAACTACAGCCGCGCGGTGCGAGCGCCGAACGTTTCGGAAACCGGCTTCCCGCTGGTGCCGAACTTCTCGAATGGTTTTGTCGATCCGTGCAACCCGAACAGCATTGGCACCGGCCTTCGTCAACAGAACTGCCTGGCGGATATTGGTGCCACCAACCTGGCGAACATACCGACAATCGGCTCGTCGCTGCCGATCGTCAGTGGCTCGAACCCGAACCTGATTTCGGAAGTGTCGGATTCCTACACGGTTGGTGCCGTGATCCAGCCCCGCTGGATCCCGAACTTCAGCCTGTCGGTTGACTACTACGACATCACGGTGAAGAACGTGATTGCCAGCATCGCTCCGAACACGCTGGTGAACCTGTGCTACGACACGCCGCGTCCCAACATCTTCTGCGGCCAGTTTACCCGGTGGGCTGGTCCGGGCACGGGTCCGCTGGGTGAACTGCCGGGCCGCATTCTCGGCAACTCGCTGATCAATGCGCCGGTCAACTTCGCAAAGCGTGTCCGCCGCGGGATCGACGTGAATTTCAACTACCGCCACGATTTCGGCTGGTTGGATTTCAGCACGGACGTGATCTACACGCACAGCCTGATCAGCAGCAACTACCAGGATCCGACCAATCCGAACTTCGAATCGCGTATTCTGGGTCAGTTGGGCGATCCGAAGGACGAGTTCCGCTGGGACTTCAACTTCGGCGTAGGTCCGGTCACGCTGGGTTATCGCACCCGTTACATCGGGCCGATGCTGATCACCGGTTACAACAACCTGTTCCCGCTGAATGGTTTGGATCCGCAGAACGTTGACGCCTTCCCGGTCACTCGGTTCCCGCGGGTGTGGTACCACGATCTGCGCGTCGACATCGACGTGAAGAAGGACGCCAACGGCAACTCGCTGCTGCTGTACATGGGCGTCGACAACTTCATGAACCAGGGCGTACCAAAGGGCGCGACCACTGCCACCGGTTCGGGTAGCGCGATCTACTCGTTCCGCGGCCGGACCTTCTTCGCTGGCGCCCGCGCTCGCTTCTGATCGTCCTGCCCAAGGCAAAAGTTCGGGGGCCGGAACGCAAGTTCCAGCCCCCTTCTTTATGCTGCAAACTGACCAGCTCAGACGGTGATAGTCAGCGCTCCATCACCCTCGTCGATCTTCACCGTGCTGCCATCGGGAACCTCCCCGCCCAGCAGCTTTTCGGCCAGTGGATCCTGCAGGTAGCGCTGCACCGCCCGCTTCAAGGGCCGCGCGCCATAGACCGGACCGTAGCCGACCCGGCCTAGCCAGCGCTTGGCGGCATCGGTCAGCTCGAGCACGATCTTGCGATCCTTGAGCAGCTTGGCCACCCGGCCAACCTGGATCTCGACGATCGGGGCCATGTGCTCCACGCCCAGGCGGTGGAACAGGATGATCTCGTCCAGCCGGTTCAGTAATTCAGGGCGGAAATGCCCGCGCACGACTTCCATCACCTGCGGCTCGACGCTTTCAACGTCCTGCCCGTCTTCCAGGTTGGCCAGATACTGGCTGCCCAGGTTGCTGGTCAGGATGATCAGCGTGTTGGTGAAATCCACCTGGCGGCCCTGCCCGTCGGTCAGGCGCCCGTCATCGAGCACCTGCAGCAGCACGTTGAACACGTCGCTGTGCGCCTTCTCAACCTCGTCGAACAGCACGACTTGATAGGGCCGCCGCCGCACCGCTTCGGTCAGCACGCCGCCTTCCTCATAGCCGACATAGCCCGGAGGCGCGCCGATCAGGCGGGCGACCGAATGCTTCTCCATGAACTCCGACATGTCGATGCGGACCATCGCCGTGTCATCGTCGAACAGGAAGCCGGCCAGCGCCTTGGTCAGCTCGGTCTTGCCGACGCCCGTCGGGCCGAGGAACAGGAACGAGCCCAGCGGCCGGTTCGGATCCTGCAGGCCGGCACGAGCGCGTCGGACGGCCTTGGACACGGCGATCACCGCGTCCTGCTGACCGATCACGCGCTGGCCGATCACTTCTTCCATCTTGAGCAGCTTTTCGCGCTCGCCCTCCATCATCCGGTCGACCGGAATTCCGGTCCACTTGCTGACAACCGAGGCGATGTCGTCGGCGGTGACTTCCTCACGCAGCAGCGCATTCACGCTCGCGCCCTGGGCTTCCTCAAGCTGCTTCTCGAGCTCGGGAATGCGCCCGTAGGACAGTTCCCCCGCCTTGGCGAGGTCGCCAGCGCGCTGGGCCTGTTCGAGTTCGAGCCGCGCGTGGTCGAGCGCTTCCTTGATCTTGCCTTCGGCAGCGATCTTGTCGCGCTCGTTCTGCCAGCGCGTGGTCAGTTCGGCTGACTGCTGCTCGAGATTGGCGAGCTCTTCCTTGAGCGTAGCCAGACGATCCTTCGACGGCTGATCGCTCTCCTTGGCGAGCGCCAGCTCCTCGATCTTGAGCTGGATGATCCGCCGGTCGAGCACCTCGATTTCTTCGGGCTTGCTTTCCACTTCCATCCGGATGCGGCTGGCAGCCTCGTCCATCAGGTCGATTGCCTTGTCGGGCAGGAAGCGGTCGGCGATGTAGCGGTTCGACAGCGTCGCCGCGGCGACGATCGCATTGTCGGCAATCCGCACGCCGTGGTGCAGCTCGTACTTCTCCTTGAGGCCGCGCAGGATCGAGATCGTGTCCTCAACCGTCGGCTCGCCCACGAAGACCGGCTGGAAGCGGCGTTGCAGCGCCGGGTCCTTCTCGACGTACTTCTGGTACTCGTCGAGCGTGGTTGCGCCGATGCAGTGCAACTCGCCGCGGGCCAGCGCGGGCTTTAACAGGTTGGAGGCATCCATCGCCCCCTCGCCCTTGCCCGCCCCGATCAGCGTGCGCATCTCGTCGATGAACAGGATGATCTCGCCTTCGGCGCCCTTGACCTCGTCAAGCACGGCCTTGAGCCGCTCTTCGAATTCGCCGCGATACTTCGCACCAGCAATGAGGCTGCCCATGTCGAGCGACATCAGGCGGCGGTCCTTGAGGCTGTCGGGCACGTCGCCATTGGCGATGCGCAGCGCGAGGCCTTCGGCGATCGCGGTCTTGCCCACACCCGGTTCACCGATCAGCGCGGGGTTGTTCTTGGTGCGGCGCGCCAGGATCTGTACCGTGCGGCGGATTTCCTCATCACGGCCGATCACCGGATCGAGCTTCCCGTCGCGTGCGGCCTGGGTGAGGTCGCGGGCGTACTTCTTCATGGCGTCATAGGCGTTCTCAGCACTGGCATTGTCGGCCGTGCG
>JAJTFU010000111.1 GCA_021299075.1 Novosphingobium sp.
GGCATAGTGGCTGACATCGGTCGAGGTGCCGCCCATGTCAAAACCGATCACGCGCGGCGCGCCGCTCGCCTCGGCGGTACGGGCCATGCCAACGATGCCGCCGGCCGGGCCTGACAGGATCGCGTCCTTGCCCCGGAACCGCGCCCCATCGGCGAGGCCGCCGCTCGACTGCATGAACAGCGCGCGGTTCCCGTCACCCAGCGCAGCGGTGAACTGATCGACATAGCGGCGCAGCACCGGCGAGAGATAGGCATCGACCAGCGTCGTATCACCGCGCCCGACCAGCTTGATCAGCGGGGCAACCTCATGGCTGACCGAAACCTGGCTGAACCCGGCGACGCGGGCCAGCTCGGCCAGCCGCGCCTCATGCGCAGGGTAGCGATAGCCGTGCATCAGCACGATCGCGATCGAGCGGAAACCGGCCGCAACGGCCTCGGCAAAGGCCGCACTGGCCGCCGCCTCGTCGAGCGGTTCCAGCACCTTGCCATCGGCCATGACCCGCTCGCCAATCTCGATCACGCGGGCGTGGGGCGGCTCGGGCAGGACGATCCGCCGCACGAACAGTTCGGGCCGTTCCTGCGTCCCGATCCGCAGCGCATCGCCAAAGCCGCGGGTGATGGCGAGCACGGTCGGCTCACCCTTGCGTTCGAGCAGAGCGTTGGTCGCTACGGTCGTGCCCATCCGCACCGCGGCGGGCGGCAGCGCCCCCGCCCCTGCCCCAGTCAGCTGCCGGATCGCGGCGATGGCCGCGTCCTCGGCCCGCGACGGGTCTTCGGACAAGAGCTTGGCGGTCAGCACCCGGCCATCGGGGGCGCGAGCGACCACATCCGTGAAAGTGCCGCCGCGGTCGATCCAGAACTGCCATTCGCCCATCATGTCGCCGTCATAAGGCGGCACGCGGCGCTGGCAATCAGTTGCGCACTGGCACCGCGTCCAAAGGCGTAATCACCACCACCACGCGACGGTTCTGGGCGCGGCCTTCGTCGGTATCGTTGGTCTCGATCGGGTCGGTCTCGCCAAAGCCCTGGGCGCGCAGGCTAGCGGGGGAGAGGCCGCCCTTGGCCAGGGCATCGCGGACCGACGTGGCGCGACGTTCGGACAGGGCCTGATTGTATTCGTCCGACCCGGTCGAATCGGTGTGGCCTTCAACCATAGCCCCGCTGATGCCAACGCCGGTCAGCGCCTTAGCCAGCCGGTCGACAATTGCCGCGGCTTCCGGCGGTGGGTCACTCTGATCAACCGCGAACAGCACCTTGTCGGCAATACCCAACTCATAATTCTCGCCCACCGGCTTGAACCCTTCGGCCACCAGCAGAGCAACCTGCTGCCTGGAAAAGGTCGGCTTCTTCGGCGTGGTCTGGCACGCTGCCAGCAGCGCCAGCATGGCGAGCAGGATCAGTCTGGGCATCAATGGTCCTCCGTTATGTTATGGCTGCGCGCGCGCTTCTCATGGTACATTGCCCGGTCGGCGCGGCGCAGAAGTTCCTGGGGCGAAAGCCCGTCGTCGGGATAGGTTGCCATGCCGATCGACAGGCCGGTGGTAACGGCCCGGCCATCGGCCAGCGGGATCGGCGGAGTGACCGCCTGGGCCAACCGCCCGGCAATCCGCCCCGCCGTCTCACCCGGGCCGACCGGCGCCAGCAGGATCACGAATTCATCGCCGCCCAGGCGGAAGGCGCGGTCATCCTGGCGCAGTACCGCCGTCAGCCGCGCTGCGATTGTGGTCAGCACGGTATCGCCCGCCTCGTGGCCGTGATCGTCGTTGATCGCCTTGAAGTTATCGACATCGCCATAGAGCACGGCGAAGGATCGGCTGCCCGTAACCGCATCGGCCACGGCATCAGCCAGGGCGGCTTCAAAGGCGGCGCGGTTGCCCAGGCCGGTCAGCGGATCGAGCAGGACCCGCTCGGCCAGTTCGGCATTCTCGCGGGTCAGCGAGGCATGCCAGCCCTGCAATTCGGCGAGCAGCGCGTTGAAGTCCTGCCCAAATCGGTCAATCTCCGCGATCCCGGCGACCGGCACGCGGCGATCGAACGAGCGCTCAGTCCGCACGGCATGCGCCACTTCGGCAACCTGTTCGAGCGGGCCAATGACATCGCTCTGCAGCCGGCGGGCCAGGATCCGGGTGGCAATCACGGTCAGCCCCAGCGTGGAAAAGGCGATGATCGCCCCGGCCAGGGCAAAGCGCAGCAGGCCTTCGGGATTACCAGTGATCCGCACTTCGCCGATCTGCGCAGTCCCGCGCACAAGCGGCGCCACGGCCGGGCGGCGCCACAGCAGCCGGTTGCCGGCTTGCAACAACCAGCCAGGCAGGCCGGCGCGCGGGTTTTCCCACTGCGCCAGGACCTGTCCCGATGCATCACGGACCTCAACCTGCTGGACCCCGCCGCCGCCCGCGACCGAGCCGATCCCTTCGACGATGGCTTGCTTGTCACCGAAGACCACGGCCGGCTCGACCGTGTAAGCCACGGTCCGGGCCACGAGATCGAGATTGCGCTGCGCATAGTTGCGGATCACCAGCCCGCCGCTCAGCGTCAGGCTGGCGGCTGCCAGCAGCACGGCGAACAGGATCAGCCGCAGATGGACCCGCGCCAGCATGTCGCGAATGGTGGGGAGGCCCGCCTTGCTCATGGCTGCCCCGTTGACAGGCGCAGCACGCGCGGATCGACCCTGAGGCCCGAGCGGGCAACAGCATCGACATTGAGCCGGAACGAGACCGCCTGGCCTGCAAAGCTCAAACAGAACATTGCCTGGCTGCGGCAGGCGGGATCGGCTTCGGCGATGGTCATCACCCCGCGCCCGCGCAATAGCGCCGTCAACTGGCGCTGGGCCGGCAGCGGCATCTGACCGATGTAAACCGCATCACAGCTGCCAGGCGAAATGGCCCCTGGCGGCAGGCTGCGCCGCTCAACCTGGCGGCCATCGGCGAGCTTGAGGCCATCGAGCCGGCTGGCGTAGAGCGCCGGCCCAGCCACGCAGAGCCGCAGCGGCGTGCGCGGCTGCGGCCAGCGGGTGTAGTCGATCAGCGATTGCACCACCCGCGCCACGGCCGGGCTATAGCGCTCTGCCTCGCCCACGCCGGCCAGGGCATATGACGGCAGCAAGGGTTCGCCCGTCGCCACAGGCGGCATATCGCCCAGCGCCAAGAGCGCGGCAGGCAAGAGAGCTGCAGTAACCACCCGATAATCGACCCGTCCCAGGCCTTTGCGCAGAAAGCTGCCAATTGCAAGGCAATGCGGGGAATTGGTTTCCATCGCAACCAGTGCTAGTCACGCGCCATGCCTGCACCGATCGACCGTACCGCCCTTCGCGAAGCCTATCGCATGGAGGAGGAAGCCTGCATTGCCGAGCGCCTGCGCCAGGCCGCTCCGGCCGCTGCAGTCCACGGGGAAGCAAAGCGGATTGCGGCCCGGCTGGTCGAAGGTGCCCGCGCCCACAAGGCCAGCGGGCTCGATGCTTTCCTGCAAACCTACGGCCTCGGCACGGATGAGGGCATTTCCCTGATGTGCCTGGCCGAAGCGCTGCTGCGCGTGCCCGATGCGGCAACCGCCGACGCCCTGATTCATGACAAGCTAGGCGGGATCGACTGGTCCGAGCACCTTGGCGAAAGCGGCTCGACCTTCGTCAATGCCGCCACTTTTTCGCTGATGCTGACTGGGCAAGTGCTCGACCAGCGCCGTGCCAAGGCGGACGGGATGGGCGCGGTGCTGAAGCGCGCCGTGGGCCGACTGGGCGAACCGGTGATCCGCCAGGCAACCTTGCAAGCGATGAAGATCCTTGGCGGCCAGTTCGTCTTCGGCCGGACCATCGACGAAGCGCTCGACCGCGCCGCGCCCGAGCGCAAGCAGAACCTGACGCACAGCTTCGACATGCTGGGCGAGGCGGCAATGACCTTTGCCGATGCCGAGCGCTATCGGCTGAGCTACGAAGCCGCACTGGATCGGATTGCGCAGGAAGCCGGAGCTGGCGTGGTCCGCTCACCGGGGATCTCGGTGAAGCTCTCGGCGCTCCACCCGCGCTATGATTTCCTCCACGCCGATGGCGCCAAGGCGGCGCTGGTGCCAATGCTGAAGGCCCTCGCGCTCAAGGCGCGTGCTGCCGATATCCACTTCACCATCGATGCCGAAGAGGCCGAGCGGCTGGAACTGTCGCTCGACATCATTGAAGCATTGGTAAGCGATGACGAGCTGTTCACGGGCGGCTGGCAGGGTTTTGGCCTGGCGCTCCAGGCCTATTCCAAGCGCGCCGTACCGCAAGTCGACTGGGTGGTACAACTAGCCCGCTGCCATGGCCGCCGGATCATGGTTCGGCTGGTCAAGGGCGCCTACTGGGACAGCGAGGTCAAGCTGAGCCAGGTTGGCGGCCATGTCGATTACCCGGTCTTCACCCGCAAGGTCGCGACCGATGTCTCCTACCTCGCCTGCGCGGCCAAGCTGCTCGCGGCGCCAGATGCGATCTATCCGGCCTTTGCGACGCACAACGCCTATACCGTCGGCGCGATCAAGGCGCTGGCAGGTGAGACCGAATTCGAGTTCCAGCGGCTCCACGGCATGGGCGAGGATGTCTACGGCGAACTCGCCAAGCTGGAGGCCGAGGCCGGCAATCGCCGCACCCCGGTGCGGATCTATGCGCCCGTCGGCGGGCACAAGGAACTGCTGGCCTACCTGGTCCGCCGTCTGCTGGAAAACGGGGCGAACAGCTCGTTCGTCAATCGCATGGCCGATGCCGAGGTGCCGGTCGATGACCTGGTCGGCAATCCGGTCGAAGAACTGGCCGCGCTGACCCCGCGCCGCAACCCGGCGATTCCGCTGCCGCACCAGATCTTCCCGGGCCGCCGCAACAGTGCCGGGGTGGACCTCGCCGACCCGCTGCTGCGCACGCCGCTGCTGGCGCATCTGGATGATCTCGCTGCGCTGCGCTGGGACGCTGAGCCAACTGCGCTGGCGGGCGAACCTGGTCCGGCCGCCGAGATCCGCTCGCCGCATGACAACGGCCACGTGGTCGGGACGATCCGCAATGCCTCAGCCGCCGATGTCGCCTTCGCGGCCGAGCGTGCCGCCAAGGCCCAGCCGAGCTGGAATGCGCTTGGCGGCGCGGAGCGCGCGGCGCTGCTGGAGAAGGCCGCCGATGCCTTTGAAGCGCACACGCCCGAATTCCTCTCGCTGTGCCAGCGCGAGGCTGGCAAGTCGCTGGTCGATGCCGTGCTCGAACTGCGCGAGGCGGTCGATTTCCTGCGCTACTACGCCGCCGAAGCCCGCGCCCATTTTGGCGAGGGCCGCCCTCTCCCTGGCCCGACCGGTGAGAGCAATCGGCTAACGCTGCATGGCCGCGGGGTCTTCGTGACGATCAGCCCGTGGAATTTCCCGCTGGCGATCTTCATCGGCATGGCCACGGCCGCGCTCGCCGCCGGGAACACGGTCCTCGCCAAGCCGGCCGAGCAGACCCCGCTGATTGCAGCGCTGGCGGTGCGGCTGTGCCATGAGGCCGGTATTCCCGATGACGTGCTGCAACTGGTGCCGGGTGACGGCAAGGTCGGCGCGCTGCTGACCGCGCGGCCCGAGATCGCCGGGGTGGCCTTCACCGGCTCGACCGAGACCGCCCGCGCAATCAACCGCGCGCTGGCCCAGCGCGACGGGCCGATCGCCACGCTGATCGCCGAGACGGGCGGGCAGAACGCGATGATCGTCGACAGTTCCGCCCTGCCCGAACAGGTTACCCGCGACGTCGTCGCCAGCGCCTTCCAGAGCGCGGGACAGCGCTGCTCGGCGCTGCGCGTGCTCTACCTGCAGGACGATGTTTACGACGGCATGCTGGAAATGATCCGTGGCGCCTTCGAAGCGCTGGTGATCGGCGATCCGCTGCAACTCACCACCGATGTCGGCCCGGTGATCGATGCCGAGGCCAAGGCCGCGCTTGACCAGCATATCGCCGCGATGAAGGCGGCCGGTCGCCCGGTCTGGCAGCGCGAGCTTCCGGCCGATTGCGCCAAGGGCACCTTCGTGGCCCCGACGATCATCGAGATCGAATCGATAGCTGACCTCTCCCGCGAAAACTTCGGCCCGGTCCTCCACGTCGCGCGCTTCAAGGGCGATGAGCTGGAGTCCGTTATCGCTGCGATCAACGCCACAGGCTTTGGCCTGACGCTGGGCCTCCACAGCCGGATCGACGCGACGCGGCGGCTGGTCGAGGCACAGGCACGGGTTGGCAATTTTTACGTCAACCGCAACCAGATCGGCGCGGTCGTGGAAAGCCAGCCGTTTGGCGGCGAAGGTCTGTCCGGCACCGGACCCAAGGCCGGCGGACCGCACTATCTGCCGCGCTTCGCGACCGAGCGGGTGGCCTGCATCGACACCACGGCGGCCGGCGGCAATGCCAGCCTGATGGCGGGGGGCTAAAATTCCCGCTGCTTGGCCCTTGCCGATCTTAAGTGCGCGCTTAACATAGCTCTCAACCGGGAGAGAATAATGGATCAAGCCACCTACGACCGCTTGCTGGCCAAGGCCAAACGCACGATCGATCTGTTCACCTTTGACGAGTTCATCCGCTTCTGGGCGAATGACCGCCCCGATACCATGGCGCTTGATGGCGATGATCTCTCGCTGACCTATGGTGTCACCCTGTTCTTCGGTGCAGCGCGCGCCGGGATCGTGATGACGCCGGTCGGCTGGCGGCTGGCCGAGCCGGAAGCCGCCTTCATCATCGACAATGCCGAAGCCAAGGTGCTGTTCCTGGGCGACGGGTTCGAGGCCTGCGCCAATACCCTAGGCAAGCGTCCCGGCCTGATCGCCTGCTTTACCGCCGGCGAAGCCCGCAAGCTGATGAAAGAAGCCCCCCGCGGCGAATTCGAACCATCCGGTCCCAACGATGCGGTGCTGCAGCTCTACACCTCGGGCACCACGGGCAACCCGAAGGGCGCGGTCCTGTCCAACGCCAACCTCTTCGCCCTGCGCAAGGCCGGGATCGACAATCCCCACCCCTATTCGCTGCTGGACGAGGACGAGGCGATCCTTGTCGCCATGCCCTGCGCCCATATCGGCGGCACCGGGCTGGGCGTCATGTCGCTGGCCGCCGGCCTGCCCGGTGTGGTCCTCTCGGAATTCGAGCCGACCCGGGTGTTCGATGCCGTGGTCAATCGCGGCGTAACGCGGTTCTTCATCGTACCCGCCGCGCTGGCACTGCTGCTCCAGCATCCGGACTGTACCAAGACCGATTTCAGCCGGCTGCGCTATATCCTCTATGGTGCCTCGCCGATTCCGCTCGAGCTGCTGCGCCAGTGCATCGCCATGTTCGGGGCCGATTTCATCCAGGCTTACGGTATGACCGAGACGACCGGCACGATCTGTACCCTGCCGCCCGAGGACCACTCGGTCGAAGGCAACCAGCGGATGCGCTCGGCCGGCAAGCCGCTGCCCGGCGTCGAAGTGATGATCCGCGGCCAAGACGGCCAGCCCATGCCGGTGGGCGAAATCGGCGAGATCGTTACCCGTTCGTCCAACAACATGCTGGGCTACTGGAAGCTGCCCGAAGCGACCGCCAGCACAATGGACGCCGATGGCTGGATCGCCACGGGCGACGTCGGCTACATGGATGAAGACGGCTACGTCTACATGTACGACCGGGCCAAGGACATGATCATCACCGGCGGCGAAAACGTCTATCCGGCCGAGGTCGAGAGCGGGATCTATGGCCATCCCGACGTGCTGGAAGTCGCCGTGATCGGCGTGCCGGACGCGAAGTGGGGCGAAGCGGTCAAGGCCATCTGCGTTCCCAAGCCCGGCCACACGATCGATCCGGACAGCATCATCGGCTGGGCTCGCGAACGGCTCGCCGGGTTCAAGGTGCCCAAGTCAGTCGATACGATCGAAGCCCTGCCGCGCAACCCCAGCGGCAAGATCCTGCGCCGCGAATTGCGCGCACCCTATTGGGCGGGCTACGACCGCCAGGTTAACTGAGAGGATTGCCGAAATGACCGACGCCCTGCCCGGTGCCAAGGACCACATCGCCGCCGCGCTCGCGCTCTGCGCCAAGATCGACGATCTGCCGGCGGACACCCCGCTGATCGCCATCAACAATGTTGGCGTGATCGGCGCCGGCACCATGGGTGGCGGAATTGCGATGAACTTCCTCTCGGCCGGGATCCCGGTGACGATCGTCGAGCGCGAACAGGCCGCGCTCGATCGCGGGGTGGCAGTGATGGGCAAGAATTACGAAGCCAGCGTCAAGCGCGGGCGGATCGAGGCCGCAGTGGCCGAGGCCGCGATGGCGCGTCTCACCCCCAGCCTGGAATTCGAAAGCCTGGCCGATTGCGATCTGGTGATCGAAGCGGTCTATGAATCGATGGAAGTGAAGAAGGATGTCTTTGGACGGCTCGACGCCATCGTGAAGCCCGGCGCGATCTTGGCCAGCAACACCAGCTATCTTGACGTCAACGAGATCGCTGCCGCGACCAAGCGGCCCGAGGCGGTGCTGGGCATGCACTTCTTCTCGCCCGCCAACATAATGAAGCTGCTCGAAGTGGTGCGCGGCGCCAAGACTGGCGCTAGCGAACTCGCCACGGTGATGCAGCTCGCCGGCAAGATCGGCAAGGTGCCGGTCGTCTCGGGCGTGTGCCATGGCTTCATCGGCAACCGCATGCTCTCTAAGCGCCAGGAGCAGGCTAATGCGCTGCTGATGGAAGGCGCGGCCTATTACGATATCGATCAGGTGCTGCTCGACTTCGGCTTCCCGATGGGGCCGTTTCAGATGGGCGACCTCGCCGGTCTCGACATCGGCTGGCACCGCGATCCCACCAAGGTCACCACGATCCGCGAAGCGCTTTGCGCCGCTGGCCGCTGGGGCCAGAAGACCGGCAAGGGCTTCTACGATTATGCCGAGGACCGCAGCCGCAGCCCCTCGGACGAGGTCAAGGCAATCATCGCCGAATTCGCAGCCAAGTCTGGCGTCGCCCAGCGCGAAGTGAGCAAGCAGGAAATCTTCGAACGGCTGCTCTATCCGATGGTCTCGGAAGGCGCGCTGATTCTGGAGGAAGGCATCGCCCAGCGCGCTGGCGACATCGATCTGGTGTGGCTTAACGGTTATGGTTGGCCGGCCTGGACCGGCGGGATCATGTACTGGGCCGATCACGAAGGCCTGGGCAAGATTGCCGAGGGCCTGAAGCGTCACGGCCTGCCGGTTGCACCGCTGCTGGAAAAGCTGGCAGCGAGCGGCGGTAAGTTCAGCGACTGAGCCTGTTTAGCGCGCCCGCGGGATGCACTGGTCCCGCGGGACGCCCGCAAAATGCCCGCAGCCATAGAGCGTTATCTCGGTGCCCGAGGGATCGCGCGTGTAACTGAACTGCAGCGCCGCGCGGGCCGCCGGCGGGATCGGGAAAGCTTGCGGGATTGCTGCCGGATCGGTCCAGCCCAGCACCCGGCAGGTTCCCGGCTGGTTGCAGACCGCACGAGCCGCCGCCAGCGCATCGGCGGGGGCGGTGCCAGCGAGCAGGATGAAGTTGGCCTTGCCGCCGGTATTGCGCATCACGACCGTGCCGCTGTCGATCTTCGGTGCATCGGGCACGGCGGTGGGCATCGACGCCGCTTCCGTCAGCATCGCTGCCGCATCGCCAAACAGGGTGGCTGGATCAGGTTCACCGCCGCGATAGGCGGCCGAGAATGCCGCCCGCGTGCCCCAGAACCCCGGCCAGCGGAAGAACAGGTGGGTTTCGATCTTCGCCAGCTTGTCGAGCTCCGGGCTCCAGTAGGGATAGACCCAGTCGGTGTGGTAGTGCGTCGCGAGGCCGACCGGCTTGAAGACATAGCCGCCCAGCGCCTCGCCAGCGCGGATCTGGGCCTGGAGCCAGGCGCTGTCCGAATAGCGCCGGGCCAGCGAGCCATCGCAGGTGAAGGTGAACTGGCAACCGGTCGCGCGCTCGCTGCCCTGGAACACCACGCCGCAGACTGTCTTGGCAAAGGCCGGATGGCGGACGCGGTTGAGCACGACCTGGATCACGGCGCGCTGGCCGATGTCGCTGGGGCCAGCCTCGGCCATGGCCGCGAGCGCGAGGCATTCGGTCGCCCGGCTGCGATCTTCGGCCGAGCCCTTGAAGGCAAAGCGCGGCGCCGGGCTGATCGGGCCCTTGACGAAGGGCACCGCCGCATTGCGCGCCCGGGCGGCGTCCATATCGGACAGCGAAGGCGGCGCGGTCAGCAAGGGGGCGTCACCCGGTAAGCCCGGCAAGCGCGCCAGTTCGGCAGAGCGATCAACCTGGCTGCCGCCCAGCGTCAGCCCCAACCCTAGGCCAAGGGCCAGCAGCAGGGCGATCACCACCGTTAGGATTAGGCCGAACCGCAGCCTCGACTTTGCGCGCATCGCGGCGTCCTATCGCGACGCAGGTTAACCGGACAACAAAAAACCCCGCCGAAGCGGGGTTTCTCTGTGGTTGCGGGGGTAGGATTTGAACCTACGACCTTCAGGTTATGAGCCTGACGAGCTACCGGGCTGCTCCACCCCGCGTCACCAGAACCAAGACAGCGTTAGCCGCCTTGGCCGAAGCTGAAAAAGCCGCCGCGCGGTCAGACCGGCAGCGGCTTTTCAGAAACATGTGAATGGGTTTGTACCGTGCCCGCCTGCTATAATGCCTGGCGACGCCCTACTCTTCCAACGCTTGAGCGTTAGTACCATCGGCGCAGTCAGGTTTCACGGCCGAGTTCGAGATGGGATCGGGTGGGTCACTGACGCTATGGTCACCAAGCAATAAAGCAGGCGGATACGGTTTTTAATCGATGCACTTGTATGCGTTTTAAGGCGTCTCTGGCTGTGAGATCGTCCTACCGTCGCAGACAGCAGAGCTGTCATTGATGGTGGAATTCCCAAGCATGATCAGAGTTATTAGGACCGGTTAGCTCCACACATTACTGCGCTTCCACATCCGGCCTATCAACGTGATGGTCTATCACGACTCGAAGATACCTTATCTTGAGGGAGGCTTCCCGCTTAGATGCTTTCAGCGGTTATCCCGTCCATGCATAGCTACCCTGCTGCGCGGCTGGCGCCACGACAGGTACACCAGAGGCATGTTCACCCCGGTCCTCTCGTACTAGGGGCAACTCCTCTCAAGTATCGACGCCCACGGCAGATAGGGACCAAACTGTCTCGCGACGTTCTGAACCCAGCTCACGTACCACTTTAATTGGCGAACAGCCAAACCCTTGGGACCTGCTCCAGCCCCAGGAT
>JAJTFU010000112.1 GCA_021299075.1 Novosphingobium sp.
GCGAGCGCCGATGCCCGATCCCCGGCGATGATCACCGAGAAATCTGGATAGGCCCACTTGAGCTGGGCCTGCAGGCCGGGATCGTCCTCGACGATCAGGAGCTTGGGTTTGTTGTCACTCATCAGGCCACCTTTGCGGCAAAATTGTTCAGCAACTCGGCCGCTTCGGCCAGCGGCAGGCGGATCGTAAAGCGCGAGCCGAGCCCTTCGCGGCTTTCGACTTCCAGTTGCCCGCCCATCGCCCGGACCAGTTCGCGCGCTTCGTAGGCACCAATCCCTAAGCCACCCGACTTGGTCGAGACGAACGGCTTGAACAGCCCGGTGCGGACAAACTCCGCGCTCATCCCGCTGCCGGAGTCGACCACTTCGATCAGGCCGTGGAACTGCTCGCAGGAAACCTGGACGAAGACGGGGCTTTCGGGCTGGCTGGCATCAATCGCGTTCTGGACCAGGTGGACCAGCACTTGCTCAAGCAGCTCCTCGCGGCCCGCGATCAGGCATGGCGCCGACTGCACCAGCTCGACCTGGTGGCCAGCCCGGAACTGGGCAACCACGCGCTTGGCCACGACATCGGCCGAAACCGGCGTCAGGCTTTCAACCGCGCTCGTGCCATAGCGCGAAAGCCGGGCAAGCAGCGCGTTGAGCTTGTCCGCCGCATTGCGCAAGGTGACCAGCATGTCGGCCCGGAACTCGGGATTCTCGGCATGGGCCTCGGCATTGCGGGCCAGGAGGCTGAGCTGGCTGGCCAGGTTCTTGATATCGTGCATGACGAAGGCGATGCGGCGGTTGAAATCATCGAACCGCCCGGCCTCGGCCAAGGCTTCCTGTCCGGTCTGCTCGGCCAGATAGCTGGCCAGTTGCTGTCCAGCGACACGCAGCAGATCGAAGTCCTCCCAGTCGAGCCGGCGAGTCAGCGCCGGACGCGCCAGCACGACCATACCGACCAACCGGTCGAAGTGATGCAGCGGCACGAGTGCCCAGGCGCGCGGCTCGGCCAGCAGCCAGTCCGGCACAGCCTGCTGCGGCGCTGCCCAGTGCTCATGCGGCGGAGCATCAGCGCCGCGCAATTCATCCAGATCGACGATGAACCCGCCCGTGCGGTCCGCCTCGAAAGTACGGACGGCGGCAGCCGGCAGCGCCACGGCCGGCACGTCGGCGGTCGGCCACTGCCAGCGACTGGCCAGCGCCAAATCGCCCTGGTCGTTGAGCGTCAGCAGCAGACCGGCCGGGCTGTCGGTCATATCGGCTACAGCGCGGATGACGCGTTCATGCAGCGGGCCACCTTCCGGGCCGACCCGGGCCATGGTCTGCGTGAAACGCAGCCATTCCTGGCGGTAATCATAGCGGTGCTGGAACAGGTGCTTGCTGAGTGTCACCCGCAGCCGCGCGCGCAGCACCCGCGAAGAGGCAAAGGTAGCGAGCAGCACGGCAGCGCTACCGGCAAAGGCCAGTTGCAGTTCAGCCGCCAGTTCCTGCCCGGCCCAGGCCAGCCAGCGCGCGATCGCCACCATGAAGACCAGGTAGACGCCGATGATCATCAGCGAGGCCGATTGGAACATGACGGCGCGCGATGGACTGAAGCGCAGCGTTTCGCTGCCCCGCCGAAGGCCCAGGCCGATCAGCACCCCGATGGCGAGCGCAGCCAGCCCACGCAGCGCCGCCAGCGCCGGCAGGGCATCGGCCAGCAGGTAGGAAACCGTGTAGTGATTGAGATCGAGCCCCCACTGCGCCGCGAGTGCGAGTGCGGGCCAGCGCAGGACCAGCCGGGCATTGGGCGCAGCCCCGCCATAGAGATTGTGGACCAGTACCAGCCCGCCGATGGCCACCAGCAGCCGGAACAACGTGACGGTGTGGAAGGCCAGTTCTGCAAACTTGCCGCCGAAGGGGCTCACGACAATCGCAACCTCCAGCGCCAGTTGCAGCAACTCGACAAAGCACAGTGCCACGAGCAGCGGCCGGACCGGTGCAAGACTGGCATCGCGGCCATCGATCGCGAACAGCCGGTACAGCGCGAACAACCAGGCCAGGTTGCGGAGGCTGTCGGCCAACTCGGCGCCCAGCGACTCCGGTCCGGCCAGGGCTCCGATCAGGGCCCACAATCCTGTCAGCCCAATCGCCGCCACCAACGCCCGCCGCGCCGCGCCGAAGCGCCCAGGCCGCGAGTAGAGGAGACCGGCAGCAATCAGGCAGGCAAAGGCCCCCGTGCCCCAGGCAGCGGACCCGATCAGTTGCCAAAGGTCGGCAGTCATGCCCATCTCAGCGCGCACCCTCGTTCCACAGCACCACGCGCAGCGTCTGCAGCAGGATCAGCAGATCCAGGAACGGGCTGCAGTTCTTGGCATAATAGAGATCGTATTCCAGCTTGTGCCGGCTATCCTCGATCGAGGCGCCATAGGGATAATTGATCTGGGCCCAGCCGGTGATACCCGGCTTCACCATGTGGCGTTCGGCATAATAGGGTAGATGCTGCTCGAGATCGGCGACGAATTCCGGCCGCTCCGGGCGCGGGCCGACGAAACTCATTTCGCCCTTCAGCACAGTCCAGAGCTGGGGCAGCTCATCGATCCGGGTCTTGCGGATGAAGTTGCCGATCCGGGTTACCCGCGGGTCATTCTCACTGGCCCACTGCACGCCGTTGACCTCGGCATCGGTGCGCATCGAGCGCAGCTTGATCACGTCAAACGGCTGGCCATAAAGCCCGACGCGCGTCTGGCGATAGAACGCGGGCCCCTTGCTATCGAGCCGGACCAGCAGCGCAAACAGCAGGATCACCGGCGCGGTCAGCAGCAGAACCAGGCCGCTTACGACAATATCGAACAGTCGCTTGAGCGCGCGCGACACGACCTGGCCCGAAGAGAAGCCATCATTGAAGATCAGCCACGACGGGTTGACGGTTTCCAGATCGACCCGGCCAGTCTCGCGCTCGATGAAGCTGGAGAAATCGTTGACGTGAACCCCGGTGGTCTTGATCCGCAGCAGATCCGCCAGCGGCAGGGCGTTGCGCCGTTCCTCCAGCGCCAGAACCACTTCGCTGACCCCGAGGCCCTCAACGTGGCCGGTCAGGTTGTCGATTGCGCCGCGCGGCACGGGATTCGGAACCACCGGCTCCGCCCCGGTCATCGACACGAAGCCGGCCACGCGAAAGCCGCTTTCGGGGCGCAGTGACAATTGCCGCAGCCGCTCGGCCCGCTGCCCGGCACCGAGCACAAGGATCTGCCGACGAAACGCATCGGTGCCGACGATCGCAACCACCAGCAACCGGTTGAGCACCAGCGCAAAGACCGAACCGATCATCGCGTAGGCCAGAGTCGAGCGCCAGAAGTTGCCGCCGCCAACGATGAAGTCGAGGAAGGCTAGGCCGATGATCCCGAACGAAATCGCCACCAGCAGTCGCGCCGTGGCATAGCGCATCGAGCGCAAGGCTTCGGCGCCATAGACCCCCACGGCCACCATGGCCCCCAGCATGACAGCGGCATGGCCACCCAGCTGCCAGAAGCGATCGGCGCTGGAGCCCGGATCCATGCCGATCTGGGCCGCGCGCAGTCGCCACGACAGGTCCCCCGCCATGTACAGCAGGATCAGGTCAATCACCCCGACCAGCAGCACGGCATGGGGAATGTAATGTTTGAACAGCCGGATCATTGGTCCCTGCGAGCCCGAGAACGTCGGACATGCCTAACGGGGACTTATGAAATGTCGGTAAACTTTACAGGTCCGTCAGTCCGCAATGGCGAACGGCGTCAGGCCGCGCGAGCGCTCGTCGAAGGCCAGGGCCGCCCCGCGCGGCGGGAGCGAACGTTGCGCGCAATCCTTGCGGTGACAGGCGGCACAGCCGGGTCCGATCGGCACGGCATCAACAGCTTCAAGGCGCAGCTCACGCGCCTGGGCCAAGGTGCCTGCCAGGCTAACCTCGATCCCCAGCGCCACAACGAAACGGGCGCCATGCCCGCCCGGCGCACCGCTGCCTTCAACCGTGCGGGCAATGGTCAGCCACTGGCTTTCCGCGCCACTGGGCTCAACAAAGCTGGCGAGCTGCACGCAAAGCTGCCCGGCCCGCTCGAACGCGCGGTGCGCAACCCATAGCGGGCAACCGGTATCGCTATCGAGCAACGCAGTGCCGCTGGCCCCGGCATAGCGCTTGGAAAACTGCCCAGCGCGATCAACCCGGGCCATGAAGAACGGTAGCCCGCGCTGGCCGACGCGTTGCAGTGTGGTCAGCCGGTGGGCGAGCTGCTCAAACCCCACGCCAAAGCGGCGCTGCAGGATCGGCAGGTCATAGCCGGTCGCCTCACAGGCCCGGATAAAGCGGCCATAGGGCATCAGCACGGCGGCGGCGAAATAGGCGGTCAGGTGGCGGCGGAAGAGCCGCCAGGCGGCGCGATCGGTGAACTGCGCGCCATTGGCGAGCGCGGTGATCTCGTCACGCTGTTCCAGGAGAGCGAGCTGCAGCGCGATCTGGAAATTGCGCGACGAGGGATCGAGCAGTTCGGACAATTGCAGTTGCCGGGCATGCAGATCGAGCCGCCGCAGCGCATCGGGCATGACCTCAACCGGCAGGATCCGCACGGCGATCTGGTGCTTCTGGCGCAGCCGCTCAGCCAGCGCCGCGCCGGTATCGGCGCTCGACAGGCGCAGCTCGTCGGCCAGCACTTCGGCCGCGGCGTCCAGATCGGTAAAATGGTTGCGCCAGCGCTCAATCTCGCGCCGCACCAGTTCCATCGGTTCGTCCGCAGAGGGCGCCCCCGTCCCACCGCTGGCATCGAACAGCCGGGCAAAGGCAATGGCCGCCTGCGGTGCGGCGCTGAGCCATTCGGCAATCTCGTCGCGGTCGATAGCCAGGTCGGCGAAGCGCGCATCGGCCAGCCGGCGGCGCAGGCCATCGACCCCGCCCACCGCCTCGTCCTGGCGCAGGCTGCGCGGATCAAAATCGAACGCCTCGGCCAGCCGCACCAGCAGCCGCGCCGAAAGCGGCCTCTGGTTGCGCTCCACCAGATTGAGGTAACTGGGCGAAATTCCCAGCTGCGCGGCCATGGCTGACTGAGTCAGCCCCTCACGCTTGCGCAGGCGGCGAATAGCGGGACCGGCGAGGAGCAGGGCATCAGGCATAACTCTTCTTGTAATTTTATTGACAACTTTGCAAGGTTAGACTGCCTATGTAGCGCACCAAGACAAGATTTTTTGTAATTTGTTCGACAGCGACTCAGCACGTCGGGGTTAAGCAGGACGGGTTCAAACCCTTGGAGGTTCCCCGTGTCCTATACCGATGTCATCGCCGCCGCCGACAGCCAGATCAGCCGTTTCAGCAACTGGGACGGGATCGATGCCGAATCGGTTGCCCGCATGCAGCTGCAGAACCGCTTCAAGACCGGGCTGGATATCGCCAAGTACACCGCCAAGATCATGCGCGCCGATATGGCTGCCTATGATGCGGACCCCGCCAACTACACCCAGTCGCTGGGCTGCTGGCACGGCTTCATCGGGCAGCAGAAGCTGATCTCGATCAAGAAGCACTTCGGCACCACCAAGGGGCGTTACCTCTACCTCTCGGGCTGGATGATCGCCGCGCTGCGCAGCGAATTCGGCCCCCTGCCCGACCAGTCGATGCACGAGAAGACCAGCGTTCCGGCACTGATCGAGGAACTCTACACCTTCCTGCGCCAGGCCGATGCCCGCGAACTGGGGATGATGTTCCGTGAGTTGGACGAAGCCCGCAAGGCGGGTGACGCGGTCAAGGCCAAGGCGATCCAGGCCAAGGTCGATGCCTATGAAACCCACGTCGTGCCGATCATCGCCGATATCGACGCTGGCTTCGGCAATGCCGAGGCGACCTATCTGCTCGCCAAGAAGATGATCGAAGCGGGTGCCTGCGCGATCCAGATCGAAAACCAGGTCTCGGACGAAAAGCAGTGCGGCCACCAGGACGGCAAGGTCACCGTGCCGCATGAAGACTTCATCGCGAAGATCCGCGCGGTTCGTTATGCCTTCATGGAGCTGGGCGTTGAGGACGGCATCATCGTTGCCCGCACCGACTCGCTCGGCGCCGGCCTGACCAAGCAGATCGCCTTCACCCGCGAAGCCGGCGACATCGGTGATCAGTACAATTCGTACCTCGACTGCAAGGAAGTGACCGAAATCGGCCACGGCGATGTCCTGATCAGCCGCGACGGCAAACTGCTGAAGCCCAAGCGCCTGCCCAGCAACCTGTTCCAGTTCCGCGCTGGCACCGGCGAAGATCGCTGCGTGCTGGACTGCATCAACAGCCTGCAGAACGGCGCCGACCTGCTGTGGATCGAAACCGAAAAGCCGCACATCGGCCAGATCGGCGGGATGGTCAGCCGCATCCGCGAAGTGATCCCCAATGCCAAGCTGGTCTACAACAATTCGCCCAGCTTCAACTGGACGCTGAACTTCCGCCAGCAGGTGTTCGATGCCTGGACCGCGGAAGGCAAGGACCTCTCGGCCTATGACCGCGCCAAGCTGATGAGCGTGGACTACGACGGCAGCGAACTGGCCGCCGAAGCCGACGAGCGCATCCGCACCTTCCAGCGCGATGCCGCAGCCCAGGCCGGGATCTTCCACCA
>JAJTFU010000113.1 GCA_021299075.1 Novosphingobium sp.
AGCTGATCCCCGGCCATGGCGGGTTGTTCGACCGGGTCGATCGCCTGATCGCCGTCAGCTTTCTAGCCGCGCTGCTGGCGGGGCTAAGCGGGCTGTGATGCGGTCGGTCTCGGTCCTCGGCACTACCGGTTCGATCGGCGCTTCGACGCTTGACCTGATCCGGCGTCAGCCGGGACAGTGGCGCGTGGTGGCGTTGACCGCCAATGGCAATGCGGCGGAACTGGCCAAACTGGCCCGCGAGTTTTCGGCTGAAGTGGCCGTGGTGGCGGATGAGGCAGCCCTCCCGGCGCTGCGCGAGGCTCTTGCCGGTACCAATATCCAGGCGGCAGGCGGCGAGGCGGCGCTGGTTGAGGCCGCCACCCGCGAGGCCGACATCACCGTGGCCGCGATCGTCGGCTGCGCGGGCCTGGCTCCGACCATGGCGGCGATTGAGCAAGGCCGGGCTGTGGCGCTGGCCAATAAAGAAGCGCTGGTGGCGGCCGGCTCGGTGATGACCGCTGCTGTCGCCCGCAGCGGTGCAACCCTGCTGCCGACCGACAGCGAACATAACGCTATTTTTCAGTGTCTTGCAGGAAATAGTTACGATAACGTCCGCTCCATCACGCTGACCGCCAGTGGCGGTCCGTTCCGCGACTGGACGCTGGAGCAGCTTCGCACCGCCACCCCAGCCCAGGCGGTCAAGCATCCGAACTGGTCGATGGGTGCCAAGATCAGCGTCGATTCCGCCACCATGTTCAACAAGGGGCTGGAACTGATCGAGGCGCACCACCTGTTCCCGGTCGGGCTCGATAAGCTGAAGATCATCGTGCACCCGCAGTCGGTGATCCATTCAATGGTTGAATACCGCGATGGCTCGACGCTTGCCCAGTTGGGTCCCAGCGACATGCGCGTGCCGATCGCCTCGTGCCTGGCCTGGCCGCAGCGGATGGAAACGCCGCTCGCCCCGCTCGATCTGGCGGCAATCGGTGAATTGACCTTCCGCGCCGCCGATGAGGAGCGTTTTCCCGCCACCCGGATTTGCCGCGCTGCGGCCGAAGCGGGCGGGGCGGCACCGGCGGTGCTCAATGCTGCCAACGAAGTGGCCGTAGCGGCTTTTCTTGATGGCAAGTTTCCATTCACCCGTATTGCGGTATTGGTAGAACAAGTGCTGGCGCGTTATGCCCCGCCATCTCCCGCGTCCCTGGCCGATGTCATGGCCATCGATGCGGCGGCGCGGGCCGAAGCGTGCAGCGTTCTGGAGTTGGTAACATAGTGACCGAATCCCCTTCCGTGCTGATGATGATCGGTGCCTTCCTGCTGGTGCTGGGTCCCCTGGTGGTGCTGCACGAGTTGGGCCACTACCTGGTGGGCCGCGCGTTCAAGGTGAAAGCCGATGTCTTCTCGGTCGGTTTCGGGCGCGAACTGGCTGGCTGGACCGACAAGCGCGGCACGCGCTGGCGGCTCGCGGCCTGGCCGCTGGGCGGTTATGTCCAGTTCGCGGGCGACATGAACGCCACATCTGTACCCAACCCGGACGCGGCCCAGGCCACGCCGGAAGAGAAACGCGGCATGTTCCAGTATGCCGCGCTGTGGCAGCGCGCGCTGATCATGCTGGCCGGTCCGCTGATGAACCTGCTTGTTGCGGTCGGCATCTTTGCTGCTTTCAACATGGCCTATGGCGTGCCCACTGCCGCCCCGGTGATTGGCGAGTTTTCCAAAGGCTCGGTGGCCCAGGCGGCCGGCTTCAAGGCCGGTGACCGGATCGTCGCGATCGATGGGGCGCCGGTCGAGAGCTTCATGGACATCGCCGAGCGCGTGGCGCTTTATCCCGGCCGCACGGTGACCGTGGCGGCGGAGCGGGGCGGGGTTAGCTTTACCCAGCCGGTCAAGCTGGCCACCGATGTCCAGGTTGACCGCTTCGGCAACGAGATTCGCCGCGGCCTGCTGGGCATCCGCCCGGCGGCGATGGAATTCCAGGACGTAGGTCCGTTCAAGGCGGTAGCGACCGGTTTCGATCAGTCGATGGGCATCATCCGCACCATGGCCGCCGGCCTGGTCCAGATCGTCACGGGTGAGCGTCCGCTCGACGAGCTGGGCGGGCCGATCAAGATCGCCAAATACTCGGGCGAGCAGTTCTCGCTCGGCTGGCTTTCCTTCGTCTCCTTCGCGGCGCTGATCTCAATTAATTTGGCATTCATTAACCTGCTGCCAATCCCCACGCTCGACGGCGGGCACCTGGCTATGTACGCGGCAGAAGCTGTCCGCCGGAAGCCGCTGGGTGCGCGCAGTCAGGAGTGGGCGTTCCGCACCGGCCTTGCATTCATGCTGGCTCTGATGCTGTTCGTCACCTTGAACGACATTGCCTCGCTGTCGATCTTCGGCGGCTAGGCGAAGGGAAGGGTAAAACTGCGGGCAAAACGCCGGAACTTTGCTTGATCGGCGTGGCCGCATCGGGCAAGGGCGGCGAATTGCCAGTAGCGCGCCCGCGCTATCGCCAGGGGTGGGCGAAGGGCGCTCAGCATCTAGACGGGAACAACCGTGCCGAAGAACCGAATTGCCAGCAATCGCCAGTCGTCCCTCCGCATTGCCGCGGCCCTGCTTGGCACAACGATCCTGGGCGGTCTGCCTCAGGCGGCGCTGGCCCAAGATGCAACAGCCGCTCCGGCTGCGCCAACCCCCGCACCTGAAGCGCCCGCAGCGATCCAATCGATCGCCGTGGTCGGCTCGCAGCGGCTCGAACCCGATACGATCCGGTCCTACATCAAGCTGCGGATCGGCCAGCCCTATACCCAGCAGGCCGCTGACCAGGCGCTGAAGGACCTGTTTGCGACCGAGCTGTTTTCCGACGTCCAGATCCGCAACGATGGCGGCAACGTGACCATCACGGTCAAGGAAAACCCGGTCATCAACCGCATCATCCTCGAAGGGAACAAGCGGCTGAAGGAGGACAAGATCCTCCCCGAAATCAAGTTGGCTCCGCGCCAGATCTTCACCCGCTCGAAGGTCCGCGCTGACGTGGCCCGCATTATCGAGCTCTACAAGCGCCAGGGCCGCTTTGCCGCTTCGGTCGAACCGAAGATGGTGCTGCTGGACCAGAACCGCGTCGATATCGTCTTCGAAATCCAGGAAGGCCCCAAGTCCAAGGTCCGCAAGATCAACATCATCGGCAACGAGATGTTCGACGACGGCGACCTGAAGGATGAGATGGTGACCAAGGAAACCGGGCTGACCAAGATCTTCAGCTCGGGCACCAGCTATGACCCGGACCGGATGGCCTTCGACCAGCAGAAGCTGCGCCAGTTCTATCTGACCAAGGGCTATGCCGATTTCCGGATCGTTTCGGCCGTGGCCGAACTGACCCCGGACAAGAAGGACTTCATCCTGACCTACGTGGTCGAGGAAGGGCAGCGCTACAAGTTCGGCGACGTGAAGGTCGACAGCCAGCTGCGCGACTTTGACAGCGACCGCCTGGCGACCCAGCTGCCGATGAAGAAGGGTGACTGGTACGATGCCAAGATGGTGGAAGACACCATCGAAAAGCTCAACGAAACCGCCGGTGCCTTTGGTTATGCCTTTGCCGATGTCCGACCGAACTACGATCGGAACAAGGATGACCTCAGCATGGGGATCACCTTCCAGATCGCCGAGGCGCCGCGCGTTTATGTTGAGCGGATCGACGTCAACGGCAACACGCTGACTCAGGATAAGGTGATCCGGCGCGAATTCCGCCTGGCCGAAGGCGATGCGTTCAACTCGCTCCAGGTGAAGCGCTCGACCAGCCGCATCAACTCGCTCGGCTATTTCCAGGAAAAGTTCGAGATTGAGCAGAAGCCGGGTTCGGCCCCCGACCGGATCGTGCTGGAAGCCAATGTCGAGGAAAAGCCGACCGGCGAACTCCAGCTTTCGGCCGGCTATTCCAGCCTTGAAAAGCTGATCTTCCAGGGCTCGGTCCAGCAGCGCAACTTCCGCGGCCGCGGCCAGACGATCGGTCTGTCGCTGTCCTATTCGAACTATTCGAAGAGCGCCGAAGTCAGCTTTACCGAACCCTACCTGTTCGATCGCAACGTCTCGCTGGGCTTCAACGTCTATCGCCGCGATTACAACAGCTTCAACTACCTGAATAACGATCGCAACACGACCTACAAGCAGGCGACGACCGGCTTCCAGCTGCGCGCCGGCATCCCGCTGACCGAATACATTTCGGCAGTCGGCAGCTACACGTTCAACATCGATGACGTGACGCTGGATCCCACCCAATTCTTCAGCGACCGCGTCACGCCAGGGGTGCGTGAGTGCGATCCGTTGCTGGCAGGTCGTTACCTGTGTGAAGCCATCGGCAAGCGCACCAGCTCGATCCTGGGCCTCTCGCTGATCTACGATTCGCTCGACAGCCGCATTCGTCCCTCGCGCGGCCGATCGGCCTCAGTCACGGCCGAATTTGCCGGCCTTGGCGGTTCGGTCAAATATGGCCGCCTGCGCGGGAACGTCGCCCAGTATTGGCCGATCGGCAAGGGCTGGATCTTCTCGCTGCGCGGTGAAGGCGGTCTGATCAAGTCGTTCGAAACGCGCGGCGCCGGGATCGAGCCAGTCCGGTTGACCGACCGGTTCTATCTGGGCGAGCCGGAAATGCGCGGGTTTGATATTCGCGGCGTTGGTCCGCGCGTGCTGCGCAAGTTCTTCATCGATACCAACGGCGATGGGGTGGCGGACAACTTCTCGCCCGATCGCGACAATTGGGGCGATGATGCGCTGGGCGGCAAGTACTATTACCTGGGGCATGCCGAGCTTGAGATTCCGCTTGGTTCCGGGGCCCGCGAACTGGGCCTGCGGCCGTCGGTGTTCGTCGATGTGGGTGCGGTCTGGGGGCTGCGCCGGCCGAATGTCGAGCCGCTCAACTTCCCTTATTCGATCGTCTGCAACGGTGCGGTGACAACCGGCTCGGCTAGCTCGCAGGCTGCGATCCCGACCCTGCCGGCAACCTGCACGGGCTCGACCGACGGGGTTATTGCCAGCACGCCGTTCCAGGAATTCTTCGTCGGCAACACCAAGAAGCCGCGCGTCTCTGTCGGGATCGGGGTGAACTGGAACTCACCGTTCGGTCCCTTCCGCATCGATTTTGCCAAGGTGCTCGTGAAGAGCTCGGCTGACGACACCAAGAGCTTTACTTTCAACGTAGGAACACAATTCTGATGAAACTGATCCGTAACTCGGCGCTGGTCGCCGCGATTTCGCTTGTCGCGCTTTCGGCCCAGCCGGCGCTGGCCCAGAAGAAGAATGACAAGGAAGCTGCTCCTGTCGCTGCGGCCGCCCCGGCTTCGAACGTCGTTCAGGGTATCGCTGTGGCCAATCTTCAGGCAGCGGTGAGCAACACCGATGCCTTCCGCGTGGCCCAGCAGCAGCGCCCGGTTACCTACAAGCCGCAGTTTGATCAGGCCCAGGCCCGCGGCAACGCGCTGGAAGCCCAGATCAAGCCGATGATCGATCGCTTCAACGCGGCTCGCCAGGGCACCATGACCCCGGCGCTGCAGACCCAGCTGCAGACCCAGGCCCGCGCGATCCAGGACCTCCAGGAAAAGGGCAAGCAGGAAATTCAGCAGATCCTGCTGCCGGTCGCCCTGTCGGAAGCCTTCGTCAACGAACAGATCGAGGAAAAGCTCGACCAGGCCGTGCAGAAGGCGATGGAAAAGAGCCGCGTCAGCCTGCTGCTCCAGCCGGGTGCCGTGCTGGCCCGCGCCAATGCCTATGACCTGACGAACGAGATCGTGGCCGAACGCAACGCCCTTCTGCCGACCGCGCAGCTGGTGCCGCCGCAGGGCTGGGAACCGCGTGAAATCCGCGAAGCCCGCGCCCAGCAGGCTGCGCAGCAGGCTCCGCGTCCGGCCGCCGCTGCCGCACCGGCTCCTGCCGCTCCGGCCAAGCCGGCCGGTCCGCAGCCGGAAGGCCGCTAAGCACATCGCCGGGGGGCAATGATGAGCGAAACGACTGACCAGGCGGGCGCGGCTGACCCCGCGCCCGCAGTCACCTACGATATCCGGCAGATCCTGAACGCCCTGCCGCACCGCTACCCGCTGCTGCTGGTAGACCGGGTCAAGTCGCTGGAAATCGGCGAGCGGATCCATGCGGTCAAGGCGGTCAGCTTCAACGAGCAGTTCTTCCAGGGTCACTTCCCGGGCCGTCCGATCATGCCGGGCGTGCTGCAGATCGAGGCCCTGGCCCAGGCAGCGGCGATCCTGGCGATCGAGACGCTGGAACTGGCTGGCTCGGGCAAGCTGGTCTACTTCATGGCGATCGAGGAAGCGAAGTTCCGGGCGCCAGTCGAACCGGGTGTGCTGCTCGATCTGGAAGTCGGCTTCGTCCAGAAGCGCGCCAGGGTCTGCAAGTTCTGGGGCAAGGCTTCGATCGAAGGCAAGGTGACCTGTGAAGTGCAATTCACCGCCATGGTTGCGGATCCCCCTGAGTCTTGATTGGTACGGATGAGCCATCCGGCTCATCCTGGCATCACCGGCCCGCTCCCCCGGCCCAACCACCCGTCAAAGGTACCCTGTGGGTGGTTGG
>JAJTFU010000114.1:0-10922 GCA_021299075.1 Novosphingobium sp.
AATGCCATCGCCGGGGCGATCAGCATCATCAACCGCACCCCGACCGACGAGTTCGAAGGCTCGGTTACCGGGTCCTATGAATTCGAACACAAGGAAACCCAGCTGACCGGCGTGCTCAACGTGCCACTGGGCGATCAGGCCGGAATGCGCCTGGTCGGCTATTACCGGAACATGGACGGGTACATGTTCAACACCACGCTGGGCCGAAACGAGCCCAACGTGGATACCGTCTTCCTGCGCGGGACCTTCTCCTTCGGTGACAACAATCCGGTCCAGGCCCGGCTCAAGGTCGAATATGCCAAGTTCGACGTGCTGGGCCAGGCGCGCGAGAACCTGCTGCCGCGCGGAACCTACAGCGCCTCGCCGTTCTTCTCGGGCGTCGATACCGTGCTCGACTGGCGCAGCCAGAACAACGGCTTCGACAGCAGCACCGAAATCGTCAACTCCACGCTCAACCTCGATATCGAGCTTGGCAGCCACACCCTCAACCTGACCTCGGGCTACCTCCACTACAACTCGGCCGAAGTGCTCGATGTGGACTATACCGCCCTGCCGATCCTTGATGGCACCAACCAGAACGAGAAGTACAATCAGCTCTCGCAGGAAGTGCGGCTGACCTCGCCGGGCGATGGGCCGTTCACCTATATCGTTGGCGGCTATTTCCAGACTTCGAAGCTGTCCGCCAATGATAACGTGCTGCTCGGCTCGTTCTTCCAGGGTCTGGCCGGGCCCTTCGCAGGATTCCGGCCGCTGGGGGATTCGCGCTCGCTGCGCACCTTCAAGCAGACCTCCACGCTGTGGTCGGGCTTTGTCCAGGGCACCTATTCGCTCACCGAACAGCTGCGGATCACCGGCGGGGTGCGCTTCAACCACGAAGCCAAGTCGGGCGATCGTAACCTGGTGATCGTGGCCGGTCCGACGAACGTTTTCCCGATCACCACGGTCCGCGCGCTATGGGGCGCGCTGCGGGTGGCCGAGCATTCGATCACCGGCAAGATTTCGGAGAATTCGACCACGCCGATGGCCAATATCCAGTTCGACGTGACACCCGAACTGATGGCCTATGCCTCTTACGCGCGCGGCGTGAAGGCTGGCGGGTTCGACATCCGCTCCAACTCGCTGCCGACCCATCCGACTTTCCCCGGCACCTTCTTCTTCCGGCCGGAAACCGCGAACAATTACGAAGCCGGCCTGAAGTACAAGAGCCGCACCCTGGCGGTGTCGGTCAACTACTACAACACCAAGTACAAGGATCTGCAGACCCTGACCTTCGATGGCGGGATCGGGTTCAACGTCAACAATGCCTCGGCCGCCAAGGTTCAGGGGGTCGAGGCCGAGGCCCGCGTCAGCATCGGTGACCACCTGCAGCTGAGCGGTTCGCTGGCCTATCTTGACTTCAAGTATACCGACTGGCGCCAGGGTCAGTGCCCGTTCGGCACCGCGCCCAACGTGCAGCCCGGCAACTTCTGCAACTACACCGGCGCGCGCGCCACTTTCGCGCCGAAGTGGTCGGGCAATGTGGCGGCCGATTTCAACTATCCGGTGGGTGACAGCCTGAAGCTGAGCCTGAACGTCAATGCCGATTTCTCCAGCCGGTACCAGACCAACGGGACGATTATCGATCCGTCATCCTACCAGGAAGGCTATGCCCGGATCGGCGCGCGCCTGGCGCTGGGCAATATCGACGACAAGTGGGAGATCGCGTTGATCGGCCGCAACCTCAACAACCGGCGGATCATCCTGACCTCGGGCGCCTTGCCCTTGGCCACGACGCTGACCGGCAACACGGGCGTGGCCA
This sequence comes from Novosphingobium sp., assembly GCA_021299075.1. GTDB lineage: Bacteria > Pseudomonadota > Alphaproteobacteria > Sphingomonadales > Sphingomonadaceae > Novosphingobium. Next base: position 1,799 of record JAJTFU010000114.1, read on the forward strand.
ACACTGCGATCTTCGACCGGCCGCGCAACATCGCTTTGCAGGCCAGCGTGAAGTTCTGATCCGGCGAGCCGGGACCGGGCGGGTCTGATCTCCGCCTGGCCCCGGCTGGTCTTGTTATCTTCAACGAAAGGCCATCGATATGTTGGCTCTACTTGGCGCGCTGTCCGTCGCTGCGGCGCAACCGGCCATGGCCGAACCCAACCTGCGTGACGCCTGCCCCACTCTGGCTGCACGGCTGGATTCGGATACCTTTGTCCGCGCTGACAGCAGCCTGGTCGAGGCAAAGGGCGACATGCCCGCCTATTGCCGGGTGCGCGGCACCATCCGCCCGACCATCGGGTTCGAGATGCGCCTGCCGATCAGCAACTGGAATGGCAATTACTACGTCTCCGGTTGCGGCGGCTATTGCGGGATCATGACGACGGAAACCCCTGGCTGGGCCAACGGAATCGTCGAACCGGTCAAGCGTGGCTATGCCGCGATCCATACCGACAGCGGCCATTCGGGCACGTCGCAGGGCGATGCCGCCTGGGCCCCGAACAACCGGCTCGTTCTATGGCCGCGAGGCACGGTTCCGTTACTTCGTCGGCTGCTCCAATGGCGGCCGGATGGCGCTGATCGCGGCCCAGCGTTATCCTACCCTGTTCCATGGGATCATCAGCGGCTGCCCGGCTATTGATCTGACCAATTCGGGCGGGGCCTTTGGTGCCTGGAAGCTGAAGACCAACCAAGACGCCCAGCAGCCGGTGCTGGGGCCGGCCTTCAATCGCAAGCTGCCGCTGCTGATCGAAGCGGTAAAGGCGCAGTGCGATGGTCTTGATGGCGCGGTGGATGGCCTGATCGCCCGGCCCGAGGCCTGCCGGTTCGATCCGGACCGCCTGCCAAAATGCGCACTGGGCGTGACCCCGGCCGATTCCGATCGCTGCTTTACCGCCGACGAGCGGCGGGTCATCGGGCTTTGGCATCAGGGGCCGGTCGATAGCAAGGGACGCCGCCTCTTTGGCGGGATGCCGATCGGGGGCGAGCAGTACTGGCGGATCTGGTACCTGCAGGACCCGTCCAAGGCCGTTGGCACCCAGCTGGCTGATGGCTTCACCCGCCAGATCGTGTTTGATCCGCGCTATCCGGAATTCTCCGCCAGCAACTTCGATTTCGATCGCGATCCCGCGCGGCTGCGGCAGGATTTCGGCATGCTCAATGCCGATAACCCCGATCTGTCCGCCTTCCGTGCGGCCGGAGGCAAGTTGATCATGTGGCATGGCATGGCCGATCCCCTGGTCGTTCCAACGCAATCGACCGACTATTATCGCCAGGTGCTGAAGGAGATGGGCGGCCCCCGCCGCGTGCAGCAGTTCTTCCGCTTGTTCCTGGCCCCCGGCCTTGGCCACTGCTGGGAAGCGCCGTCTGCCTCTGCGCCCGAAGATTTCGATCCGATGAGGGCGATTGCGGATTGGGTCGAGCGCGGCCAGGCCCCGCAGCAGATCGTGGCGCGGCCATCGCTGCGGCAAGGGGCGGCGCTGCCCGTGTCCGAGGTCCGATATCGACCCTATCCCTTGCCGCCACAGGTGGTTGCCGTCCGCCGTTGAGGCGGGCAAAGGGGCGCTGCGATGAAGCACGAAACGATCAGGGCCTGCTCGATCTGGCGCGCACTGGAAGTGGTGGGCGACGTGCCGACCATGCTGATCCTGGAACAGGCGTTCCTGGGACGGCGGCGCTTCCAGGATTTCGTCACGGAGACGGGTATTGCCCGATCCGTCATCAACCAGCGGCTCGAACGGCTGGTGGAAGCCGGCGTGCTGGAAAAATCGATCGAGCGCCACAAGGGCTACCGCCTGACTGCGAAGGGCAGGGGTCTTTTCCCGGTCGCCCTGATGATCCTGCGCTGGCAGCACATCTGGGAAGCCGATGAGCGCGGCTTTCGCGTGCGACTGGTCCATCGCGACTGCGGTGCAGAGATTGAGCCGACACCGGCCTGCTCGCATTGCGACCAGCCGATTGATCCGCGCGAAGTCAGCTGGGCGCCCGGTCCGGGCTTGAGCCAGGTTACCCCCGTCTATGCCCGCCGCCGCATGCAGACGGCGGCCGCCAGCGCCAAGCGCGGCAACTGGACCATGGTTGATTCAGCAATCGAACTGTTCGGTGATCGCTGGTCGACGCTGGTCGTGCGCGCCTGCTTCACCGGGATTCACCGTTTTGACGAAATCCAGCGCGACACCCTGATGGCATCCAATATCCCGTCGGGCCGGATCGAGCGACTGCTCGCCCAAGGGATTCTCAAGGCGGTGCCATATTCCGCACATAAGGACCGCTTCGAATACCGCCTGACCGAAAAAGGTCGCGATCTCTATCCTGTACTGCTCGCAATGCTGCACTGGGGCGACGCCTGGTATGCGGATAGCAAGGGGCCACCGCTTCTGCTGCAGCACAAACCCTGCGATCACCCTCTGGCCATGCGCCCATCCTGCAACGTCTGCGGCGGTACGATCACGATCGAGAATATGGACTTCGTGGTCTGAGAACGCGCCGACCGGGCAGTTCCGAACCTGACTGGAGTACTGTCAGTTTATCCCGGAGGAGGCGCATGATCTTTCGAGAGCCGATGGCGCTGGTTGCTTAAGGTCTTGTAGATCGCTGAGTGATGACCTTTCAGGCCGCGTTCCAGCTTGCGGGCTCAACCGGCAATCGCCTGGATCGCAGTAATGCTGGTCCAGATCGGACTCGCCTCGGGATCATTCGTAGAGCGGATCGTCGGGTTTGCGCCCGGCACTCCGCAACCCAGCGACTGCCCCGCCTTGTGGATCATGGGAGACAGGTGCCAACCTGGTCCAGCTCATGACGATTACCCGCGCGCCAATCCGCCACTCCGCGCCCCGGCGTTCGAACCGGTCGAGGTAGCGGCCGAGATAGGTCATCTCATCGCCCTGGCCCTGGGCGGGAAAATGGCTTGCCGTGACATAGGTTTCGACCAGCGCCGAGGCCTCGCCCGCAAACTCGATCAGCGTCTGGCCAAGCTGGTGATGCGTCTGGCCCCAGCCTTTGATGGCGTCGACCAGCAAGGGGCAGAAGGGCAGGGCTGGCCCCTTGTAGCCGCCATAGTCGACGCTTGAATCATCCCAGAAGCAACTGGTGAGCAGTTCGGTATCGGCCCGATCAACCGCGCGGCAATAGCTTGCCAGCACTGCCCGGATCGCGGCCTCATCGGCCAGCCGGGCGCCGCTCGTGACCGCGCCGGCGCCGCTCATCCTCGCTTCCAGCCAGCTTTCCTATTCATAACGTCAAGTTACCGCCGCCCGCCCGGCCGTAGTATCCGCAAAATGGAGAGGACGTTATGAGCGCAAGTGCAGACCGGCTCGCGATCATGGATCTCGCCGCCAATTACATGCGCGGGCTGGACCGGCTCGATCAGGCGCTGCTCGAAGCGCAGTTCTGGGATGATGCCCACTTGTCCTACGGCATCTATGAGGGCGGCCCGCGCGAGTTCGCCGCCTTCTGCATGGCGGCTCTGGGCGGGCATGACCGCAACCACCACATGCTGGGCCAGCACTTGGTGGAGATCGATGGCAACGAGGCCTACGGCGAGGTCTATTACCAAGCATACCACCGGCTGACCAATGAACATGGCGCCAAGCGCGACCTGGTGATTGCGGGCCGCTATATCGATCGCTGCGAGAAGCGCGGCGGGGTCTGGAAATTCGCCTATCGCTCGGAAATTGTCGACTGGGCGCGCGACGATCCCGCCAGCGATACGATCCTGGGCACCTCACCCTTTATCCTGGGCCAGCGCAAGCCGGCCGATCCGCTTTACAACCGCGCCGCCATGAGGAGCCGCGAATGAGCCGGCCCAATCTCACCGTACCATCCGACCCCGCACTGGCGCCAGGCGAGGCGCGCTGCCCCGGGCCCTCGATGCAGGACATTCTGGATGCTGACGGCGACAACCCGCCAGCCGCGATGCGGGTTGAGCAGTACAACTTCCTCGGCAATGCCGATCTGCCGTTCGACCGCTATCACGACCCGGCTTTCCTTGAACGCGAGCTTGAACAGTTGTGGCCCAATGTCTGGCAATGGGCCTGCCGCGAGGAGCATATCCCTGAACCCGGCGATCGCTATGTCTACGACGTCGGCTTCCATTCGGTGCTGGTGGTGCGCGGCGCCGACAGCAAGATCCGCGCCTTCATCAACAGTTGCCCGCACCGCGGAATGAAATTCGCGGCCGAGGGGGCGCGCGGAGTTCGGCGCAGCCACATCCGCTGCCCCTTCCATGGCATGAGCTGGAACCTGGACGGAACCCTGCGCGAGATCCCCTGCCGCTGGGACTTCCCGCATGTGGATGAGGGCAATTTTGGGTTGGACGAGATCGCCTGCGAAAGCTGGGGCGGCTTCGTCTTCATCCACATGGGCGAGGCCCCTCCGCCGCTGGCCGAACAACTCGAAGTGCTGCCCGAACATTTCCGGCTGTGGCCAATGGACGACCGCTATGTCGCGCTGCACACCGAAAAGGTCCTGCCCGCCAACTGGAAGATGGCGATGGAGGCCTTTCTCGAGGCGTTCCACGTGCTCGAAACCCACAGCCAGGCGGTCTACACCGCCGCCGATGCCAATGCGCAGTATGACATCTTCGGCCCCCACGTATCGCGCTTCATGCATGCAGTGGGCGTGCCCAGTCCGCACCTGCAACAAGCGCTGAGCGAGGCCAGCCTGTTCGGCAAGCTGGGCCGCGACCCCGCGCAGCTGCCACCTGGCGCTTCGGCGCGGGCAGAGCATGCGCGGCTGCTGCGGCAGGAATTGGGTGCTCAGTTCGGGGTCGATCTGTCCGCGGTCTCGACCAGCGAGATGATGGATTCGATCGAATACTTCCTGTTTCCCAACGCCTTCTTCTTCCCCGGCATCAACATCCGCCTGTGCTACCGCTTCCGCCCGTTGGGCGTCGATCAGTGCCTGCACGAGATCCTGGTGCTGCAGCCTTTGCCCAAGGATGGGCAGCGCCCGCCGCCGGCCAAGCCGATCCGGCTGGACGTGGCTGACAGTTACACCACGGTGCCCGGCTTTGCCCTGGCGGAAATCCTCGACCAGGATACCGACAACCTTGCGCTTCAGCGCGACGGGGCCAAGGCCTCGCGCAAAGGCGGGCAGACGCTGGGCAATTACCAGGAAGCACGGATCCGCCGCCTGCACCTTACGCTCGACGAATATCTCGCGCGTTGAGCGCGCGTGACGACGCATCGCCAGGAGACACCAATGTCTGCAACAAAGCCGCGTCCCCATTCACCCAGCACATCGCCGATCCCGATCCGCAATTTCAGCAAGGAGCGGTATGTCTCCCGGGAATGGATGGAGCGTGAGCGACAGGCCCTGTGGGCCAATACCTGGCTCGTTGCCGGTCTGGCCTGTGACGTCCAGGAAGCCGGTCAATACTTCACATTCGAGATTGGCGCGGAAGGCCTGATTATTGCGCGCGGAACAGACGGGCGGCTTCGGGGCATGCACAATGCCTGCACCCACCGCGGCACCCGCCTGGTGACCGAGCCAATCGGTATCTTGAAGAAGATTGTCTGTCCCTATCACGCCTGGGCCTATGGCCTGGATGGCGAATTGCAGGGCGCGCCTGGCGCTGCGCGGTTTTCCAACGGTTTGCCGAAGCGCGAATTGGCGCTGCATGCAATCGAGGTTGAAGAGGCACTGGGCCTAGTTTTCGTGCGCCTGAATCCGGGCGGTGTCACGCTGACAGAGTTTCTAAGTCCGGTGTTCGAATTGCTGAGGCCGTACCGCCTTGAGGCGATGAGCATCACAAACGATCAGACCGTCACACACACCTGCAACTGGAAAGCGATTCTGGATAACTTCGCCGAGCTTTATCACGTGCCCTTCATCCACCCGATCCATCGACGGATGTTTGAGTGTGCAACTGCCCCGATCGAGCTGTTCGAGCATGGCCACACCGCAGTCTATGTCCCCGGTGGCGTCACCGACTCCGGCTTTCCGACGCCCGATGCGCCAACCGACATGCAAGCGCTGCAGTTGCAGGCCGTCGGTCTGAATCCGGAGGACTTTCGCGGCCGGGTGGCCGAGATCAGGCCGGCCCTGCAACGCGCAAAACGCGCCATCGCGAATGAGCAGGGACAGGCCTATGCCGAATTTTCCGACGCGCAGTTGAGCGATATCTGGCAGTTCAACCTGTTCCCCAACGTCATTCTATCCGTCACGCCGGAGAGCGCCTGGCTGATGCGCTCGCGCCCGGACGTGGGCGATCCCGGCAAGAGCCGGTTCGACATGTTCACCTTGGTGCAGTTCCAGGGCGGGGCAGCAGAAGCGCAGCCCAGCAAGCGTGCGAAGGGCAAGAATGGGGTTCAGATCGGCACCCATTTTCGCCTCAATGGCCCGCGGCCCGCCGATTACAAACGCCCGCAGCGCGATTGCTTCACCCACGAGGATATCATGGCCGGCCGCAAGAGCATGACGGTAACGATCGATGAAGACATCTCGCTGCTGGCCCGGGTGCAACAGGGCATGGCCTCCAGCGGGTTCCAATCGGTCTGGCTGAGCGACGAGGAATGCCGCGTCCAGCACTTCCACGACGCGTTGGATGCGTGCCTTTCGGCACACCACGGCTGACGCGGCTCAACCGCCGGGCTGATCCGCGCTGACATCATCCCCGGAACGCGCACTAAAAATGGATAACCTTGCTGACATCGGAAGCTCTGGCGAGATATGAACGGCTGCGTGGAACCATTCCAATCCCTAAGCCATGCTATGCAACGTTTCAGCTGCTCGGTGTTGGTCGCGGAGCTATTGCCAGTCCCTCGTTCTTTGCTGCGATTGACCTGCGTAGGCACAGCAACCGGTTCTGGCTTTAGATCCGCGGCCCGCTCGTTCGCATACCCTGACACTGGCCAAAGCTGCACGGCTGCGAAGTGCGTTGCCTATCCCCGCGCAATGGCTCACGTCGTGCAAACCGGCCATGCCGCACCGATCTCCGCTGCGGCCTGGACGCCGGACGGCAAGTTTCTGGTCACCGGATCAAGCGACGGACAGATCCTGGTCTGGGATCTGGCTGGCCGGATCATCAGCCGGACCCTGTTGGGCTCTGGCGGCGAACGGGTGGTGGTCGAGAAGATTGTCGTGGCACCTGACGGCAAGGGCGTCCGGGTCGACGAAATCCAGTTCCGCGACATGTATGACAACGGGGTGGGGAGCGAGGTCCATCGCCGCCGCTATCTCGTGATCTTCGGCACAGAGCGCAGCGAGGCGGAGACTACCGATCAGCTTGACCTGCCCTGGGCTGGACGCACCGGGTTTCTGGCGGCTTCGCTGAAGCTGAAGAACGACCTGATCGCGCGGCCCACCTGGCCGACTTCGGTGCAGGGTTGGCGACTGGTGCGGCGCGGCGGCGAACTGGCGATGGTTCCGCCCGGCAAGGAGGCCCGACCGATTGCCCTGGCCGGGGCCCTTGGCCCGGATCGCGATGGCGGTGATGCGCGGCTCGAAGCGCGGGCGCAGCGGATAGAAGAACTTGCGCAGGCGATTGATCGCAACGCCGAGATATCCGCTGAGAACGAGCGGAACTGCGGCCTCGATGAGGCGCGGCCCTGCGCGGCGCGCAAGCCATTGGTGGTGGTCGGCGCGCTGGATAATGGCGCGGAAAGCCTGGGGCAGCGGCCGCAGCTCTCGCCCGATGGCCGCCGGCTGGCCTGGATCGATCCAGAGGGCAGCGGCTGGTCCATGCGTGTGCTTGATCTGCAACGAGCGACAACCCGATCGGTGCACTTCAACGGCACACTCGGATCGCTGCAATATGGCTGGCGCGATGCATCGCGGATCGTCGGGCGGACCCCGACCGGCGCGTTCGAAGTCGATAGTGAAAGCGCCGCCGTGCGGCCAGAGGATGCGCCAGGCTGTCTGCCGCTGCGGCCGGGCGAGCTGGATCAGCCCGCTGACGGCGCCGCCGCGATCGAGCGCTGCCCGCGCGACACGGTGATCGCTGATGTTCGCTCCACGGTCCGCTTGACGGCCGAACGCGGCATGGTCCGGGTATCAGACGCGGCCAGCGGCGCCTTTATCTGCACTGCGTTCCTCGATCAGTCAGAGATCACTCCGGCGGCGATCGCACTGGCCAGCGCGGATGCACGGCTGATCGCGCTGCAGAGCGCCAGTGGCTATACTGAACTGTTCAGGGTACCGAGCCAGCCGCGCGGTCCGGTTGCGGCGGGCGGTAGCCCGCGTAGCAGCAGTTGCGGGCGGGGCATGCCGGTCCGCGCCGATCCCGGCCGGATCGGGTTCCACCCCGTCCTGCCGCTGTTGTGGGTTGAGGGGCGCGGCGGAAGGGTCGACTTTTACCGGACGACTGAAATCGCGACGGGTTCGGCTGGGTATGGGCTGGGCGCACCGCTGTTCACGCTGTTTCGCCTATCCGCAGGCGGCTTCTTCGCGATCGATCCGGCGGGGCGGTATGATACCAACCTGCCGCCCGATACCGATGCCGTGCGTTGGGTCCTGCCCGACCAGCCGCTGCAATCGCTCGCGCCGCAGACTTTCATGCGCGATTACTACCAGCCTGGCCTGATGCGGCGACTGCTGGAATGCGTGGCGGAAGCGGCCGACTGTGCGTCGCGGTTTCCGCCAATCCCGTCGCTCGCCTCGCTTAACCGCGTGCTGCCGAGCGTGCGGATCGTCGAAGTGAAGCAGGGTGACAGCCCGGCCCAGGCAATCGTCTCGGTCGAGGTCAAGGACGGCTTCGACCCCACGGCGGCCAACGGCAAGACCAGGTCGGGGGTCTATGATGTCCGTCTGTTCCGCAACAACAGGTTGGTCTACAATTACCCCAACCAGGTTTTCCAGGATGAGGCCCTGCTGCGGCAGGAAAAGGACCGACTGTTCAAAGCGGGAGATATGGCCGCCTTTAATGCTCTGAGCGAAGACTATCCTCTAAGTCAGCGTCCCGACTATGTCGCCACCGAAATGCGGCGTAACAGGGCTTACTGGCGCAAGCTGAGCCAGATTCGTCCAGACCCGGTCAAGGGCTATCCGATCCTGAATTTCCAAGTCGACTTGCCCACTGCGGCAGGGACCGAGCTATCCGAGTTCTCGGTCTATGCCTTCAATGAAGACCGCATCAAGAGCGACACGG
>JAJTFU010000114.1:10975-12816 GCA_021299075.1 Novosphingobium sp.
CGAGCCACCTTCCGCCGCGCAGCCGTGGCACCGGTCAAGCCGCGGGCTTTCGTGGTCTCGATCGGGATTGATGGCTACGATGCCCAAGGGATCCAGCAGCTGCAATTTGCCGCCAGCGATGCCGAGTTGATGGCAAAGCGGCTGGCGGAAATTCCTGGCTACGACGTCCGCCGGATCACGCTCGCCGGAAAGCGGATGGGCAATGGCAAGATCCGGCCGGTGACTCGCGATGCAATCGAGCTCCTTTTGAGCACCATGAGTGGGGCGGACGTACCCTTTGGGGTAAAGGTCCTTGCGGAGTGGGGCTTTGACGCAAGCGGGCTCGATCATGTTCGCCCCGACGATACCCTGATAATCAGCTTCAGCGGTCACGGCTGGGCCGATGCGGAAGGCAATTTCTATCTGCTGCCATCTGATGCGGCCTGGCCAAAGGGTGCCGACAAGCCCGATGCGAGCACGCTCCTTTCGTCCGCCAACCTTGCGCTTTATCTCAGCAGCAAGATCCAGGCGGCCGAGATCGTGCTGATCATCGATGCCTGCCATTCGGCCGCCAGCGTCAGCGGGGCCGATTTCCGCCCGGGGCCGATGGGGGACTCGGGCCTGGGCCAGATCGCGTTTGACAAGGGGGTGCGCATCCTTGCCGCAACCCAGGCCGACGATGTCGCGCTGGAGGATCCGAACTTGCGCCAGGGGCTGTTGACCTATGCCCTGGCGCGCGAGGGGATCACCGATCGGGGCGGCAAGGCCGACACGGACGGCGATGGCAAGATCACGCTTGATGAGTGGCTGGCCTATGCGGTCAAGCGCATGCCGGCGCTCAGCAGCGAAGTCCGCGGGGGCCGGCTCCAGGCCGGCAGCAGCGCGGCGCGCGGCTGGGTCCGGCTGGGGGCGGCACAAGCCAAGCCGGCCGTCCAGGAGCCGACCCTGTTTGACTTCAACGACAAGCCTTCGGGCGTCGTGCTGCAGGAGGGCGGGCAATGAGGTGGCTGGGGCTGCTGCTCGCCCTGCTGACTTTCAGCATCACGGCGCCCGCTGCGGCCAAGATCCGGGCGGTGTTTATCGGGATCGACAAATATGCCTATTCGCGGACCGAGGTGCCCTTCGCCGATTTCAAGGACCTGCACGGCGCGGTCAATGATGCCCGTGCGATCAAGCGCACGCTGGCCAGCGTCTATGGGCTTGATTTCGATGACGACGGTTCTGGCTGCTCAAGCGAGAACGCGCAGTCGATCACGCTGATCAACCAATGCGCAACCCGCAAGGCAATCTTCGCAGCCTGGAACCGGCAGATCGCCGCCTCAGCACCCGGTGATACGCTGATCCTCTATTTTGCGGGACACGGCTCGCGCTTCATCGATGACCAGGAATTTCGGCAGGCCAGTGGCTATAACGGCACGATCCTGCCCTATGATGCGCGCAATCCGAAGCCGGCACCCGGCGCGGTGCAAGCCGAGATCCGCGATGTCGAGATCAAGGAGGTGATCGACGCTGCGACGGCCAAGGGTGTCAATGTCGTCACCATCTTCGATTCTTGCAATTCCGGCACGATCACCCGCGATGGTCCAGCCGATGGCCAAAGCCGCTGGGCTCCGGCGTCGATTTCGCGCGGCGCGCGGAGCGTCGCTGCGCCTTCGCAGGGCGCAGCGACCGGGCCGGGCTGGGGCTACCGCGTGCACTTTGCCGCTGCCGGCGATGGTGAGGAAGCGCGCGAGGTTGGCGCGATCGGCCAGCGTTCCGGCGTTTTCACCACAATCTTTGCCGATACGATCCGGAAGATGCCCGACGCGACCTTTGCCGATATCGCCACCGAAGTCCGGCTGCGGATCGCGTCAAGCGGCCAT
>JAJTFU010000115.1 GCA_021299075.1 Novosphingobium sp.
GGACCCCCGACGTCTACGAAGGCGCGCCGACCCCGGTGACCACCTTCTTCGCCTCGGCGCCCAAGGTGGCCGCGCTGGCGCTGACCGTGATCGTTGCCATGACAGCTTTCGGCAACCAGGTCCCGGCCTGGCAGCCGATTGTGATCTTCGCTGCCTTGGCCTCGATCGTGGTCGGTGCGCTCGGGGCAATCGGGCAGACCAATCTGAAGCGCTTGCTGGCCTATTCCTCGATCAACAATGTCGGCTTCCTGTTGATCGGCCTGGCCGTGGCGACGCCCATGGGCGTGGCTGCCATGCTGGTCTATCTGGCCATCTACGTGCCGATGACCATCGGCGGCTTCGTTGCTCTGCTGATGTTCAAGGACGCGAATGGCGACCCGGTCGAAGACCTGCGCGACATCGCGGGCCTGTCGCGCCATCGCAAGGTGCTGGCCGCCTGCTTCGCGATGATCATGTTCAGCCTGGCCGGGATCCCGCCGCTGTTCGGGTTCTGGGGCAAATTTGTGGTCTTCCAGGCTGCGGTTGACGCCGGCATGGTGGCGCTTGCTGCCATCGGTATCGCCGCCAGCGTGATCGGCGCCTTCTATTACCTGAAGGTCGTCAAGGTGATGTACTTTGACGAACCGGCGATGAAGGTGACCGGCAAAAGCGACTGGATGCACCAGGCGCTGCTGGCGATCTGTGCCCTGGCAATCTCGCCAGTCGGCTATCTGCTCACCAAGTGCCTCGACAGCCTGTCGACCTCGGCTGCCGCCGCGCTTATCGCGCCCTGAGTCAGGCGTTGATCGAAACTTACGAGGAACTCGCATCGACCAGCGGGACCCTGCTGGAGCGCCTGGCTGCGGGCGAGGCGGTTGCCGAGGGGCACTGGGTGATCGCCAACCGCCAGACCAGCGGCCGCGGCCGGCAAGGCCGGACCTGGTTCGATGGCCGCGGCAACTTCATGGGCTCGACTTTCGTTGCCAGCCATGCCGGCGATCCACCGCTCGGGACCCTGGCACTTGCGATCGGGCTGGCGGTGCGGGAAGCGGTGCTGAAGCACTTGCTTGCTGGCCGCGAGGTTCTGCTGAAATGGCCGAACGACCTGCTGGTCGGCGGTGCCAAGCTGTCCGGCATCCTGCTGGAAGGCGCGCGCGGCGGTGTGGTGGTCGGCATCGGGGTAAATCTGGCAGCGGCGCCGGAGCTGCCCGATCGCCCGACAATCTCGCTCGCCGCGCTTGGGGGCCATCCCGATCGCGACGCTTTCGCGCAGGATCTGGCCGTGGCCGTCGATCAGGAAGTGGAGCGCTGGCGCACATTTGGCTTGGAGCCGCTGATCCGCCGCTGGGTGGCGGCAGCGCACCCGATCGGCACGCCGCTTCGGGCGGGCGAGGGGGCTGAAGTCACCGAGGGCACCTTTGCCGGCCTTGCCGCCGACGGAGCCCTGCAACTTCGCTTGGCGGATGGCTCGCTGCGTGCCATTCACGCCGGCGAAATCAACCTGTCCAACCGGAGCTAGGCCATGCTGCTCGCGATCGATGTCGGCAACACCAATGTGGTCTTCGCACTGTTCGAAGGCCGAACGATCAAGACGCGCTGGCGTATTGCCACCGATCCGCGCCGGACGGGCGATGAATATGCCGTCTGGCTGATGCAGCTTTTGACGATCGAGGGCATCGACCGCTCGGTCATCAAGAAGATCATCGTTTCGACGGTCGTGCCGCGCGCACTCCACAACCTTGAAGTGCTGGCGGACAAGTATTTCGGCGTGAAGGCGCTGGTCGCAGGCCAGCCGCCGGTCGATTACGGCATGGAGATCGACGTTGACGAACCGCGCTCGCTCGGGGCTGACCGCGCGGTCAATGCCATTGCCGCCCATGCCAAGTACCAGGGTGATCTGATCGTGGTCGATTTTGGTACGGCAACAACCTTTGACGCGATCGACTTCAACGGGGCCTACAAGGGCGGGATCATCGCGCCGGGCCTCAACCTGTCGCTCGATGCCCTGGTCGGGAACACGGCCAAGCTCCCGCGGATTGCGATCCGCAGCCCGGATACGAACAGCGTGATTGGCCGAAACACCGAAGATCAGATGCTGATCGGCGTGTTCTGGGGTTATGTCGCCATGATGGAAGGATTGATTGCCCGGATGCGCAGTGAAATCGGACGCCCCGCGCGCGTCATCGCGACGGGCGGCCTCGCCATCCTGTTCGACCAGCACACCGACATCTTCGATGCGGTCGATGCTGACCTGACCCTTGAAGGCATGGCCATCCTGGCCGAGAAGGCCAAGTGAAACCCGGCAAGGAACTGCTGTTCTGCGCGCTCGGGGGATCGGGCGAGATCGGGATGAACGTCAACCTCTATGGGGCTGACGGCAAGTGGCTGATGGTCGATCTGGGCATGACCTTTGGCGCCAACGAATATCCCGGCACCGAGCTGGTCTTCGCCGACCTGGAATTCATCGAGGAGCGCAAGAAGGACCTCGTTGGCGTAGTGCTGACCCATGCGCATGAGGACCATATCGGCGCCGTGCCCTATTTCGCGCAGGAACTGGGCGTGCCGCTTTATGCGACACCGTTCACTGCGCGGCTTGTGGCTGACAAGCTGCAGGAAGCGGGCCTGCTCAAGGAGGTCCAGCTCAAGGTGATCGACCATCTGGAGCCGTTCCAGCTTGGCCCGTTCTCCATGCGCTATCTGCCGCTGGCCCACTCGATTGCCGAGGGTAATGCGCTGGTGATCGAGACACCTTACGGCCGGGTGTTCCACACCGGTGACTGGAAGCTCGATGACGATCCGCTGGTTGGCGTGCCAGCAACCGCCGCGGAGCTGACGGCGATCGGGGACCAGGGCGCCCAACTCATCGGGGTCGGAAGGCGCGGTACGGGCGGCCTTGCTGGAAGAGGTTGGCCGGCATCACGGCAAGCGTGTGCTGGTCACGACCTTCGCCTCCAACGTGGCGCGACTGCAGACGCTGGGCGAAGTGGCCGTGGCGACCAAGCGCCGGCTCTGCGTGGCGGGGCGCTCGCTTGATCGGATCATCCGCACCGCCCAGGCCAGTGGCTACTTGAAAAACCTGCCTGACCTCGTCGATTTCGACACGGCGATGAACCTGCCGCGCGGTGAAGTGCTGATCCTCGCGACAGGCGGACAGGGCGAGCCGCGCGCCGCCTTGTCGCGCATCGCCGAGGATACCCACCAGATCGCGCTGGAAGCAGGCGACGTCGTGCTGTTTTCCAGCCGGCAGATTCCCGGCAACGAGATCGCGATTGGTCGGATCCAGAATCGCCTGGCCGGCCGCGACATCACGATGGTGACTGACCGTCAGGCCGAAATCCACGTTTCCGGTCATCCGGGGCGGCCTGAGCTGGAAGCCATGTATGACTGGCTGCGGCCGGAAATCCTGGTGCCGGTCCATGGCGAACTGCGACATATGCGCGAGCAGGCACGGGTTGGTCGGACCAAGGGCATTCCCAAGGCCGTGGTGCAGCAGAATGGCGATCTGATCCGCCTCGCCCCCGGCAAGCCAGGCAAGATTTCGGAGGTGCGGGCCGGGCGGCTCGTGCTCGATGGTGATATCCTGACGCCTGCCGATGGCGAAGCCATTGTCATGCGCCGGCGTCTCGCCGCCAATGGCCTTGTCATCGTCGTGCTCGATGGCAAGGGCCGGGTCCATGTGGAGGGCATCGGCCTGCCGCTGGACGAGGATTACGACGATTTCACCGCCGAGGCGCGCGAGGACGTGGCCGTGGCGTTGACCAAGCTCAAGGGTGGGGCGCGGCATGACCGCGAAGCAGTTTCAGAAGCGGCGCGCCTGGCGGCTCGCCGTGCCGCGCAGCGCTGGTCGGGCAAGAAGCCCCAGGTGCGCGTGATCCTCCCGGAGCCATGAGACGATGAAAATTACTTCGATTATCGCCATCTATGCGATGTTCTGGGTGCTTTCTGCCTTCCTCGTGATGCCATTTGGCATCCGCACTCACAAGGAAGCAGGTGAAGCAACCATTGCCGGCCAGGCCGAAAGTGCCCCGGCCAACTTCCAGCCGCGCAAGGTGGCCATGCGCGCGACGATCCTGGCGGCGGTGTTGTTCGGGCTTTACTACGCCAACTACGTCAATGGCTGGATCGGCCCGCAGGACCTCGACCTGACCAAGACGATCACTGACAAGCCCGATCTGCCCAAGAGCTATTGAGCGCAAACGAAAAGGGCGCGGTACCCGGCGGTACCGCGCCCTTGCGCTTTGCAGTCAGATTGATTGATCAGCCGAGGTTGGCGCTGGTCATCGCATAGAGCATCGGCAGCGAAAGCAGCAGGTTGGTGCGGCTTGCCATCAATGCGCGCGGTGCGAGCTTGGCCTTTTCCTCAGCCGTGGCTTCGACGATGCCCAGGATCTTCTTCTGGGCCGGCCAGATGATGAACCAGACGTTGAAGGCCATGGTCAGCGCCAGCCACATGCCCAGACCGATCAGGTTGACATTGCCTTCGCCGGAGAAGGTCATCGCCTGGTGGCCGTAGCCACTGACGAAGGCGATCACGAGGCCGGTGATGACGGTCAGCAGCGCGGCCCAGCGGAAGAAGAAGAACACCTTGGGTGCGATATAGCCGGTCACGCCCTTCTTCAGCTCGTCCGGAACGGTCGGCATGGTCGGGACCTGTACGAAGTTCAGGTAATAGAGCAGGCCGATCCACAGGATGCCGAAGAAGACGTGCAGCCAGCGGAACACCGAATTGACATCGACAGTGGCCGAACCGGCCCAATGCAGCATTACGGCGATCGCCGCGATCAGCCCGACAACCAGCACCAGGTGCAGGTTTCCGAAAAACTTAGCCATTTGCTTCCCCCTAGATATGAAGCTTGTGGTTGGCCCACTTTGTCGGTGGGCAGGCGGGCAGTATCGCCCGTTCAGGCGACAAAGTCACACGCTTTTTGGGCACTTTTCCCTGTCCTTTGGAACAGGTCGGCTCACTCGTGCGGCGGGTTTTCGAGCACTTCGGTCTGTTCTTCGGCCGCCAGCCCGTGGCGCATCAGCATTGGGATCTGGCTGAAGGTGAACAGGAAGGTGGCCGGCAGGAAAACCCACAGCTTGGCCGCGATCCAGTCCCCGAACGAAAGCCAATAACGCAGCCCTTCGTTGACCCCGGCCAGGACGAGGAAGAACACCCCCCAGTTGCGCGAAAGCTTCATCCAGCCTTCGTCGTTCAGACCTTCGAAGGCCGCTTCGAGCAGGATCTTGAGCAGCGCCTTGCCGCGCCAGACGCCGACCAGCAGGACCACGCCGAACAGCAGGTAGATCGCGGTTGGCTTGACCTGGATCCAGATCGGATCGCGCAGCAAGACGGTTAGCCCGCCAAAACCGACGATGAGCAGCGTCGAGAGCCAGAGCATCGGCGAGATCTTGCCCAGCTTCCACTTCGAGACGATCAGCGCAATCACGGCCGCCACCATGAAGCTGACCGTGCCCTTGATCACCGCCAGGACCTCGGCGACGCTGTTCTCGCGGTCTGCGGGTGAGTAGTATTTGTAGATCGCAAAGAACACGATCACCGGGCCGTAATCGACCACCAGGTTGAGCCAGCCCGACTTGGGCTTGGTTGCTTCAGTCATCAGGCTACTCCGGCAATCACGCGAGCGACCAGGTCTGGGTCGAACGGGCGCAGGTCATCAAGGCGTTCGCCGACGCCAATCGCGTGGATCGGCAGGCCATATTGTTCGGCCGCCGCGACCAGCACGCCGCCGCGGGCCGTGCCGTCCAGCTTGGTCATGATCAGTCCGGTCACCCCGGCAACCTCCTTGAAAATCTCAATCTGCTGGAGCGCGTTCTGGCCATTGGTGGCATCGAGCACCAGCACGACATCGTGCGGGGCCTCCGGATTGAGCCGGCCAAGGACGCGGCGGATTTTGGCCAGTTCGTCCATCAGCTCGCGCTTGTTCTGGAGGCGTCCGGCGGTGTCGACGATCAGCGCGTCGATCCCCTGGTCAGTCGCGGCCTTGACCGCATCGAACACGATCGAGGCCGGATCGCCGCCTTCGGGCCCGGTAATGATCGGCACGCCGACGCGCTCGGCCCAGACCTTCAGCTGGCCGATCGCGGCCGCACGGAAGGTATCGCCCGCCGCCAGCATCACGCCGTAGTCCAGTTCCTGGAAATAGTGCGCCAGCTTGGCGATGGTCGTGGTCTTGCCCGAGCCATTGACCCCGATCACCAGGATCACCTGCGGGCGGGGGAAGGCGACAATGTCGATCGGCTTGGCAACCGGGCGCAGGATCTTGGCGATTTCCTCTGCCACCGCTTCCTTGATCGCCTGTTCGTCTGCACCGCGTTCGAAGCGCTCTTCGGCCAGGCGCTCGCGAATGCGCGCAGCGACCCGCGGGCCAAGATCGGAGAGGATCAGCGCATCCTCGATGTCGTCGAGCTGGGCCTCATCAAGGCGGGTCTTGCTGACAATGCCGGCGAGGTTCTCACCGAGGCGTTCCGACGTCTTGCGCAGGCCGCCGAAGACCCGCTCGGTCCAGCTTGTGCCCTCGCTCATGCCAGCAGTCCTTCGACAATCCGGGTCGGGGTAACGGTCACGATAGTTCCAGCCTGTGTTCCAGCCGCGAGCTGCACCCGCGCGAAGTTCGGCGCATGGCCTGTCCCGTCGCGTTCGGCAAGCACCTCTTGCGGCTTGCCGAGCAAGGTCTGCAGCCAGGCAGCCCGCTCGCTGGCGACAGCAGCGCGCAGCGCGGCAGCGCGGGACTTGATGATGGCTGGCGGCACCGGCGGCATCCGGGCCGCTGGCGTTCCGGCCCGCGCCGAATAGGGGAACACATGGCCGTGGACGATGCCCAGCTCCGCGATGATCGATAGATTGGCGGCGTGGGCGCGGTCATCCTCGGTCGGGAAACCGGCGATCAGATCGGCACCAATGGCGATCTCCGGCCGCTGCTGGCGAAGCGCTTTAACCAGCCGGACCGCATCTTTGCGCAGGTGCCGGCGCTTCATCCGCTTCAGGATCAGGTCGTCACCATGCTGGAGCGAGAGGTGGACATGCGGCATCACGCGGGGTTCACTGGCCAGCAGCGCGAACAGTTGTTGGTCAATCTCTATTCCGTCGAGCGAGGATAGCCGCAGGCGGGGAAGATCAGGAAACTCGGCAAGGATGCCTGCAACCAGCACGCCAAGACCGGGCTGACCCGGCAAATCGTGGCCCCAGGAGGTCAGGTCGACACCCGTCAGCACGACCTCACCGGCCCCGCCGGCCATGTGCCGATCCACTTCACGCAGGGCTTCGAGCACAGACAGCGACCGGCTCGCCCCGCGTCCCTGCGGGATGATGCAAAAAGTGCAGGCGTGATCGCAGCCGTTCTGGACGGCAATGAAGGCGCGAGTGTGTTTTGGCCGAACGGCCGCTTGCGGCGGGGCACTGTTCCAAGCGCGCGGATCGAGCTTGGTGACATTGGCAACCAGCCCATCGACTTCGGGCATTGCGGCCAGCGCTTGCCGCTCCACTTCGGCGGCGCAGCCGGTCACAATCAGTCGCGCGTCCGGGCGAGCGCGCCGGGTGCGGCGGATCGCCTGGCGGGTCTGGCGGACCGCTTCCCCGGTTACCGCGCAGCTGTTGATCACCACGAGATCCGGCTCACCCGCGAGCATCGCCCGCAGGTCTTCGCTTTCCGACAGGTTGAGCCGGCATCCCAGTGAAATCACTTCGGCCGGCATGTCAGGCTCCGAAATCGGCCGGATCGAAGGTGCCGCGGAAGCTCTCGGTCGCCGGGCCGGTCATGGTGATGCGGTTATCCGCCCCCCAACCGATCAGGAGCGGCCCACCCGGCAGCTGGACGGTTACCGTTCCGCGCTCGACCAGTCCACGGCGCATCGCGGCAATGGCCGTGGCGCAGGCGCCGGTGCCGCAGGCGCGGGTTTCCCCCACACCGCGCTCCCAGACGCGCAGGCGCAGCTCGGATGGCGAGGCGATGGCTGCGACGTTGACATTGACCCGCGCCGGGAACAGCGGATCATGTTCAATCAGCGGCCCAAGCCGCTCCAGATCGACGGAATCGGTATCAGGCACAAAGAACACGACGTGCGGATTGCCCACGTTGACCGCCGCCGGATTTTTCAGCTCTTCCCATCCGACGGGCATGGTCAGTGTATCAAGCGGATAAGCGAGGGGGATCGCTTCCCAGTCAAATCGCGGCTGCCCCATATCGACCGCCACGCCCGCCGCCACCGGGTCCGTCGCCAGCATTCCGCCCAAGGTCTCGATCGAAGCGGGCTTGCCGAGGAGGAGCCCGACTGCGCGCGTGGCATTGCCGCAGGCTTCCACTTCGCCGCCATCGGCATTGAAAATACGCATCCGGACATCGGCCTGCGCGGATGGTTCAAGCAGGATCAGTTGATCGCAGCCGATTCCGGTCTTGCGATCGGCCAGGGCCGCCGCGAACCGATTGGTCATGGCTGGAATGTTACTGCTGCGCGCGTCGAGCACGACGAAGTCGTTGCCCAGGCCATGCATCTTGATGAACGGAACGCGCATAGCGCGCGTCTATGCGCTGGGCGGCGGCGCGTCCAGTGTCAGGCGCGGCGGGCTTGCTGTTCGTCGGATTCCGATGCCTGGACCGAGGTCTCTGTCGGAACGTGATTCCTGCGCTCCAGGGTCAGATGCAACTGGCGCAAGCTGGCCAGGGTGACATCGGCCGGTTGGGGCTGGCCGTAGAGATAGCCCTGGGCCTTCAGCCCGTCATAGCCGCCCAGTGCTGCCAGAACCGCCTCGGTCTCGACGCCCTCGGCCGTGACCGGCATGCCCAGACCCTGGCCGAGCGCGACGATCGACTTCACGATCGTGCGGTTTTCCTCACTGTCGGGCAGACTGGAGATGAAGCTGCGGTCAATCTTGATCCGATCGAACGGCAGGCTGCGCAGCTGTGCCAGCGAGCTGTAGCCCGTACCGAAATCGTCCAGGCTGACGCGGATCCCCTGGTTCTTGAGGCTGGTGATCATCGAGCGCACCAGGCCGATATTCTCGTGCAGGCTGCTTTCGGTAATCTCGATCTCCAGCCGGTGCGGTGGGAAATTCGCCTCGACCAGCAGCTTGAGCAGCTTCTGGGCGAACCACGGATCGCGCAGCTGGACCGGTGAAATATTGACCGCCAAGGTCAGCCGCGGATCCCATTCGCGCGCATCGCGCAAGGCCTGGCGAATGACCGATTCGGACAGATCGGCAATCGCGCCGATTTCTTCTGCCACCGGAATGAAGATGTCCGGACCCACCCGGCCCAGTGTGGGCGACATCCAGCGCGCCAGCATTTCGAATCCAA